>JBCCSO010000267.1:0-6378 GCA_039199965.1 Chloroflexota bacterium
AATCTCACCAGCTTCAACCATTTCTGCTAGATGGCTCATTGGCAGCAGCACCTGCCGATCCTGATTGGCAGCCGTGTGGTCATAGTGGGTGTGTGAAATAGAGAAATCTTCAGGTGCCATATCAGCCGGGAGCAAACGAATATCGTAGCGGCCGTGCTGGTCTGGCTCATCAAAGGGTTCTTGTTCCCCCTCTATGTAGAAGCCACCGGTTGTGATCATGACCAGCTTGCTGCTGGACAAATCTACGGCCGGGCCGCTGACGGTGGTTTCGTTTTTAGGCAGGTTGTAAGCCTTCCAGTTGATCTCCCCAGTATCAACATATGTTTTGAGCCAGCCAGCTTTAAATTCAGCTTGCCATTGCTCGCGATCATCAAGTACGGACATTGGAACTCCTGTTGCAGATTAGTGTCAAAAAAGGAAAAATTCTTGTTTTTAGTCTCTCAACTGTAAGGATGTTAATAAAAAAAGCTGCCTAGACAATCTCAACACGGCTGGTCTTTTATGGTTCTTATTCTTTCATGCGCGATTAGTTTGCTGAAAATACTCTATTGAACTAATCTAAAAGCGAGATTGAATGAAAGGACATAGCGAAAATTCACTGTAAGCGTAATGTGTTTTCACTTTTACGCTGTGCTATTATTTGGCAAATCTCACTACTTTTATGGAGAAGGGGAAGGTTAAAAATGCTGACTTTTGTTGAAAAAGTACTCTTCATATTGCTCGTAATCATTTGCTCGTCAATGGCTTATGAAACATTTAACAAAATGTTTGCTGTCATCAACCGTGGGCAGGGAGAGCTGCGCTGGAACGAGCTTCCAAAACGGCTCTGGAATGGTGTGTTTGCGCTGGTCACTCAAGGGCGCATTCTACGTCACAGGACTATTAGCTCAATTTTCCACACTTTTATCGCCTATGCGTTCATCTTTTACCTCGCCATTAATGGTGTGGATGTATTTAAGGCTTGGAGTACCCCCTTTGCTGATTTTTATCGCGAAGGCTTGGGTGTATTTGGTGGCGTCGTTCGACTTCTGGCCGATGTTCTAAGCGTTCTGGCTATTATAGGGATGGTTTACTTCCTCGTTCGCCGATTCATCATGGGCGACAAGGCACTGCAAATCCGTGAAAATGTGGTATTACATCCGAAAGCGCGCGCAGGTGGAATCTATAACGACTCATTGATTGTGGGTTTGTTTATGATTTTTCATTTGGGTGCTCGCTTCTTGGGTGAAACACTTGAAATTGTGCTGCATGGGCCGGACCCTTGGCAACCGTTCGCAAATGTCATGAGCAATGCATTTATGTTTCTGCCACCGGAAAGTGCTGCCCTCAAGTTCTGGATTCATGTCTGTTTTTGGATCGCTATTGGTACCATTATTGCATTTCTTCCTTATTTCCCGTACACAAAGCATGCTCACTTGTTTATGGGGCCGCTTAACTTTATGACTCGGCCGGATCGGGGTGCGGCCGGTGCGCTCAACGCCCTCGATTTCGAAGATGAATCGATTGAGCAGTTCGGTGTCAACAACTTAGAACATTTGGAAAAGACCCAAATCCTTGACGCGTTTGCATGTATCATGTGCAATCGCTGTCAGGAAGTTTGCCCCGCTTACACCACCGGTAAAGAGCTATCTCCGGCTGCGCTGGAGGTTAACAAACGCTACTATGTTTGGGAAAACTTTGAAGAATTGGCAGACGGTGCGGAAACCATTCCGCTCCTTGATTTCGCTATTAGCAAAAGTGCCGTTTGGGCTTGCACTAGCTGCGCTGCCTGCGTGGATATTTGTCCTGTAGGCAACGAGCCAATGATTGACATTTTGGATATGCGCCGCGACATGATGCTCATGCAGGACGAGTATCCACATGAGCTGCAAAACGCATACGAAGGGATTGAGCGGGCCGGTAATCCATGGAACAACCCAGACGACCGTACCGGATGGACAAAAGGTTTGCCGTTTGACGTGCCCACCGTGCAGCAAAATCCAGACTTTGACGTGTTGCTTTGGGTTGGCTGTGCTGGTTCATACGATCCAACCGCACAAAAAACAGTTCGGGCGATGGCTACCATTCTAAATGAAGCAGGCACCAACTTTGCCATTTTAGGCAATGAGGAAAGCTGTACAGGTGATCCTGCGCGCCGTTCAGGTCATGAAGCGCTTTTCTATGAAATGGCACTAGGCAACATCGAGACCCTAAATGGATACGGTGTTAACGAGAAGACCGTCGTGACAAGCTGTCCGCACTGTATGACCGCAATCGGGACAGAGTACAAACAACTTGGTGGTGACTACAAAGTCTTCCACCATACCCAAATGATTGCGGACCTGATCGGTAAAGGCAAACTCACGCTGCAAAACAATGTGCTTGAAAAAGTTACATTTCACGATCCCTGTTACTTGGGCCGCCACAATGGTGAATACGACTCACCGCGTCAGGCTTTAGCTGACGCAGGTGCATTCCTTATGGATCCGGAACGTAGCAAAAACAATTCGTTCTGCTGCGGAGCCGGTGGGGCTCAGATGTGGAAAGAGGAGGAGCACGGCGATGAGGCTGTTAACGTCAATCGATATAAAGAGCTGAAAGAGACCGGTGCTGACACAATCGCTGTGGGCTGTCCTTTCTGTGCGCAGATGATGAATGACGCGAATGATGAGGAGGGCTCTCCGATGAAGGTTCGCGACGTGGCTGAAATTGTAGTTGACGCACTGGGAACAGAAGTCGCGGCTGACTAGAGTCCGGCCCCGAAAAGCAGAGAGATTTCCTTTCTGAAAATAGCGGCTGGCTTAAACGAAAGCCTAAATTGTGCTTTCGGTGATGCAAATAGCTGTGTGGCTTTTGCTTAACTGACTAACGATCTTATAAATCAACAGGCTAAAATGGCCAGTTATCGGTAGAATAGAGTTTACTTATTCTCTGATAACTGGTCATTTTTTATGCGAAGATTAATCACACTGACAATTATCATACTGTTTTTGCTCTTGTCTGGGTGCGGTACCTCTATCGGCCCGTATGCAGAAGATTTTGGTCAAAATCCTAACTGGGCCGTAGGGGAAAATGATCAAAGTCGCGGCGTGATAGCAGGCGGTGTGTATGATTTTACTGTGTTCACGGACAATGGTATTTACTGGGCTTCGGCCGACAAACGCTTTGGTGATGGGACCTATGAGGTCGAAGCAACTGCCATCGAGGGGCCAGAAGACAACGGCTTCGGTATGGTGTTTATGGTCGATGATGAAGCGGGGTCATTTTACCTGTTTGAGATTAGTTCAGACGGCTTTGTTTGGATCGGCCGCTGTGAAGATAATTGTCAAGGCAACATGGTGATTCTGGTTGAAGGAGGATGGTTTGAGTCTAGTGCAGTTAACCAAGGCATTGGTGAAACCAATCGGCTAAGGGTCGAAGCCAATGAAGGCAACCTCATTTTTTATGTCAACAATCAAGAAGTAGGTCAAGCCTTCGATGACACGTTTACGCAGGGAAATATTGGCATTGCGGTTGAGACAATAGGTGTAGGGGGCGTTCAAGTCCATTTTGACAACTACTCGTACTCGCCGGCCGAATAAAAATATCTGTTTGAAGAGTGCCTACAACAGTTGTGAACGACGAGACAGAAAGCTCAGAATCCCCGCCCAACAGTTCAATTCTCCTTGCAGATGAACAGCATGAGCAAGAGATTGTAATTGATGCACTTGAAGCTGTGGAGGTGGTTGGCACGATCTCTCCACTGGTCATCTTGGTCGGCGTGGGGCTCGCGTTAATTTTCTTTTTAAGTTTAACCGGCATTCTGCTGGTTCTATTTTTGTCTGGCACAATCGGGGGGACCTTTCAACCGCTACGCACGGAGCCGCTTCAGGTCACGTTTGATAGTAGTGCAGAAAGCTACTGGAAAATTGAAGAAGAGACCGAGCTACAGCCGGATCAAGAGCCTTTGGTTTTGCGTGCTTCTGCATTTGCGGACGGTCAGTATCGACTCATGAGCAATGTACCAAATGAGCTTTTCTGGACCACGGCTGGAGTAATGCTTGGCCCGGGTGTCTATGAAGTTGATGTAATGTTTAATCAGAGCGAAACAGGCAGCGGAGCCGGACTCACGCTGCTGATGCATGAGGAGGGTGAGAATGATCAGTTTCTGCTCTATCAGATTGATCCAGATGGATTTGTGTGGATTGGGCTGTGTCAGAGCGGGTGTGAAATTGTGATGCCTCTTACAGGGGGAGGCTGGTACGCTGTTGAGGCGATAGATCAGTCCCGTGGTGGAACCAATCGCTTAAAAGTTTTTGTCAAAGAGAGTGAACTGGTTGCCTACGTGAATGATGTTGAAGTGGGATATGTATTTGACTGGCGAATAAGTGGCGTGGGAGATGTTGGGCTCTTGGTTGAGTCTGGTGAGGTGGGGAATGTATCGGCCGACTTTGATAATTTTAGCTGGCAGCCGCACAACACTTCGGCAGTAGGGGCCCCCTGAAATCAAAAAAGCCCCTGAGGGCTTTTTATTAGTTAGTACTTCTGGGAATTACTTGCATTCTTAATGCGGTGCGTTCGTGATTGTCGATTTCAATATCTACGAACTCAGGAATACAAGCAATACTTGTCCCTTCTTCTTCCAAGTATCCATTGGCAATGGCTACCGCTTTGATTGCTTGGTTAACTGCTCCAGCGCCGATAGCCTGAACCTCCGCCCGTCCATGTTCCCGAATGACTCCGGCAATAGCACCCGCCACTGAAGCTGTGCGAGACTTTGCCGACACTTTGATAATGCTCATGGAACTGTCTCCTTAATTGTAAATTAGCATGCGATTTGATTCTAGGCTGTGATGAGGTCTATGTCAAGAATTTTAGTCGCATAAATGAATGATTACTAGGATAAGTGGCGTTACGGATGTGAGTGTTAATCGTTGCACAGCTAGCCTTATGGCAACTTTACAACCATTGGTTGGCTTCCAAATTTGTCAAGATTGTATTCGAGTCTTCTGTAAAAATCATAGGGACTCCTGTTTGGGTGACAGCCTCAGCAATTTTGATAACTTCTTTGTCGCGATTGCTTCTCGTCACGTCTCGAATGTATGCGGCTAGTATCCGGCCGGGGTGCTTAGCGATGGCTTTTTGATAGATTTCGGGATCTTTTTGCCCGCTGTCTCCCATCAAAATAAAGTTGAGGGATGGATACATGCTTAAAACGTGTTCGATCTGCTCCAGCTTGTGGTTGCCGTGGCTGGGCTTGATGAACTGATCGGCCGAAAAGCCGTAGTCTGCTAGAAACAGCGGCCCTTTTGGGATGTCTTGATAATCAAAAAAATCGGTCAGTAGCTCATACAAATTCCACGGGCTGCTTGAGACATAAAAAAGCGGATTAATCTCATTTTGTTGCATGGCTTTATACAACTCAGCCACGCCATCAAACGGCATTCGGGTTTTGGCGTTTTTGAAGAACATGAGGCTGGCGGCCGCGACATAGCTGGTCGCCCTGCTTTGTAGCACCGTATCGTCAATGTCGCTTATGATGCCAAACTTTGCTTCTGCTTTGGGTATAAGTATTTGTGCGGTGGCTTCGACCGGAAGATGGTCCGGCCGGTCAATTAGCTCTAGCTCTAGCGGGTGCCACAACTGATCTGGATCCAAACCGGGGTTCTCCATCTCGACTAGAAAATACCCTTCCTCATCCGTCGTGAATATGTCGCTTTTGCCGCTGATTGTGGCTTTGACCCGCACATTGGGGATTTCATCGCTGGTGGCGTGCTGCCACGTGTTGAGCAGGTTGCGCACAAAGCTGTCTTCATCTTTCGGCTTTGGAATCTCTTTGTCACGCAGGACCCGGCCGCGCATAAAAATACGTTCGCTGTTTCCCATGCCGTTGTAAGGATGAAAATGGACCTTGCCATCGGCCATAAGTTTAACCGATAACTGTTCAGTTAATTGATCGAAGCTGGTCTCGATCGCGTTGGCCGTTTTTTTTAGAATGCGTTTCATGAATTTGGTTGGTGGTTATTGGTTGGTAGCTGATGGTTTTAGTGCGTCAGCCAATTCTGTCAGGCTATCATTTGTGGTGAAATAGGTAAAGTGTGAAGATGGGATTTCAATCTTATTCACATCCCATCCGGCCGGAATGGTGTGCACGCTGTCAACGCTGACCGCGACATCGTTTGGCTCTCCCCAGAACGGAATGTCAGCCAGTGCATGGGCTTTGTTTTTGGCTTTTAAACCGCTCATCAGCCACGCAATCACCCCTTGGTCGTCTGAGTCAAAGATCGGTTCTCCTCTAATCGCCTGCGTATTTCCGGCAATAACCGTGTAGGGGACGTGGGGATTGGCGCTGTCAGCCAGCATTTTGAGAAAATCAGAATTAGGAGCCATCTGGTCCAAACTCACATCGATCTTTTCGAT
>JBCCSO010000268.1:0-6376 GCA_039199965.1 Chloroflexota bacterium
AGGATTCAACACCTTTGACTTCCGAAATGGTGGTTCTGATTCACTAAAAACATTCTTCGCCCGCACCGGCAACAATTTTACCGGACGCATGTTAATAGACGACATATACATTGACGCAAACAACCAGAATCTAAGCAACCCGGGTGCAGACTGCAATGACGAAGCTCCAACCAATTGGACCACGGTAGAAACATTCAATAGCCTAAGCAATGGAACCATTGATGGTAAAAGCGGCTGGGACAGCACCGGTGGGGCAAAAATAGCCGGCGATCCAGCAGATAGCAGCAACAAAGTCATGGTGCTAGACGAGTTTGAAACGCGCGCATACAAAGCCTTACCTAACCAAATATCAAACTCTTCGGCCGGAACACTCTTTTTCAGGCTGCGCCGCGATGGAGCAGTAGATGGATTTGGAGGGCTCGCGGATGTTGCCGCGCCAGACGCATGGAACGACTTCGAAAATCAATTTGGTAGTCAAAGTCAAACCACCTCAGTCTTTACAGTGAGAGATGCGGACAGCTTCCGCACAAGTTCCGGAGGATTCAGCGATAACACTTGGTATTGTGTTTGGATCGTAACCAACAACACTAGCGATGAATATACAGTTTATGTTAAAGGTGGCCAGTACAGCTCACAAACGCAAGTGATAGCAGGCGGTTTGAGTAACTTTGAGTTCCGAAATGGAGGTTCTGATTCTCTTAGAACGTTTTATGCCCGAACTGGAAATAACTTTTCCGGCCGTATGTTAATTGATGACATTTACTTACTTCACGATTCTGAAAGTTTAAGTCAGCCTGTCAGTAGCTGTTCCTAGTTTTGATTTCTAGATAAGTCTGTCAGGCCGCATTTGAAAGCCTGACAGACCTGTTCACTTCTTTATTAAAAGACAAATTCAAGGCAAATTTAAAGCTGCACAAAAGCTAATACTGTCATTAGTTTTATCATTGCGCATCTGTTGGCGGCACGATTAAGGCTAAACTTTAAAAAGTTGTGAGCAAAGAGCCTTAATCACTAACGTACAGATCAGTTACACCATCTGCTGACTACAGGCAGAAAGATTTACTATATTTTTGGTTTCATACTTTATGAATTTTGGTAACCTTGAAATCAACTTGGAGCCACACAGACACATCAATATTCGGGACAATTTATGCAACGCGGGGTGCACCAAAGGACACCAAACATTTCGTTTCAATAGGCGAAATTAGATTAGGTTAAGCTTAATTTTTGGAGTGTTAAGTTAATAGGGGTTTAACAAAGTCGTTAAGCTTCCATAAGGTCTTAGAGTGCAACATGTTGGAGACTCTCAACGATCAGCCAAATAACTGGTCAAGCTTCTCAAGAACAGTTACGAATACAATCGTCGTCATAGCTGGTGTAAATCTGATTTACCTCCTATTTCAACAAATTAGAGTGGGGCCAAGCACCGGTGGAAGCAGCGGAATCACGTTGTCTGAAACGATCTCTGCATCTGCAGCACCTATTGGTGGATCGTCAACAGCAGTTCTAGAAAGATTTTTCACACTGCTTCTAGTCATCTTTTTCTTTGTTATCTTCCCCATTTTTCACAGGCTTAATCAAAGAGTAAAACGACACGGCCAAATCCAATTCAAATGGTTTGTTCTTCATCAGCAACTGTTCACAAACATCGTTGTTTTCTTTGGTTCAGTGACAGGTTTTTTGATTTTCTTGTGTGTCCGCTACACGGTCTTGTCCTTGCTTTCAACTTGAACCGATCAAAGCTGTCTAAAACTTTGCCCAGACGCACAGCTACAGCAGACTCTAATTTTCTACATCGCTGGCAGCCGGTATTCGAATGCCAAGATGGTTGGCAACCGGCCGCTGACGCATAACAACCCTTGTATGAAAAGCGGAGTTCATCAGCTGTTGCTCCCCATCCTGTTCAACAATAAGCGTGGTTGATCCACCACCATCTAAATTTAGTGATTCAAATGCTCCAGCCTGCCTGAGCAGCTCTTGACCAAACTGATGAGTTGCACCGCCGCTGTATAGTCCCTGCCGGCCGTCAATAATCAAAAACCAAAGCGTTTCACCAGTTTCATCTACAGCCACAATTGTACGGGGCAAACGATCTTGATTTGGAAAATCAATCGGCTTGCCTGATTTCATCGTTTGCAAATTGCCAGAAACAGCAAACATTGTGTCTGATGAACAGCGGCCGCTCCCATTTATCGAAGCTCTATTTTCATCCGTGATACACAGCGCGGGCCACTTGGCTTCTGGGCGATTTTCTATCTTACCGTTTGTCACAGCAATTCCGTTCACCTCTACAAGATCACCAGCTTTTGGATAATATGAAAATGGATGATTTGAATAGAATGGCCAAAAGAAATTCCCGTTGATGGCGATTTGTGTTTGATTGGTTTCTGCAAAGCTTTGCACAGTAGCAGCCGCAAACTTATACGGCTCAGCCGATTCAGTCGCCACAATTTCCAAGCCCGCTGTTCTCAGATCGATTTCAACCAGATGATATACAGTATTTTCTGGAAAAAGAGTAGACCCGCGATAGTAATCGACTCCCGGGTGAATATTTTCAATGAATAGCGGCTCGCGTGAAGGTCGACGGCCGAAGTATGCCATAGCAGCAAAAACAATCAAACAAATGACAGAAAAAAAAGCCGGTAGCCGTTTCTTTGAAAGAATCTTGGCCCCTTCATTTACAAAAAAAATTTTTGAGTTCATATATAAAAAATAATCAATAAAATTTAGCATCCACATGGTTGCTGAACTCTATTAAGGAGCATCTTGTGAAAGACGCCCCTTAATTATTTTCTATACTGTGCTTCTGTACATCGCGCATTTGTCACAATTTTTGTTGGGCATCTTAATGAACTCAATAATTAAGGATACTGGCGCTTTAAATTACCCGCCCCCTTTTCACCTCCATCTATTCGGGCTTAAGCACCTTCTTCATACGGTTAAGCACTTCTTCAAGTAAAACTCTGGAGCAAGCCGCATTAATCCGCACAAACCCTTTTCCAGACTCACTACAAAACGTACTACCGTCATTAAAATGCACTTTGGCCTCATCTAAAAGCTTTGATATTAGCTGTTCATGCTCGTATCCTAGATCGCGACAGTCGGTCCACAACAGATAAGTCCCCTCGGGTTTCACCACTTTAATTTCAGGGATATGCTCGGCAAAATAGTCACGAGTGAACTCATAATTCTGCTGAATATAGGCCATAACATCGGCAAGCCAAACTTCTCCATGATTGTAAGCAGCTTGTGTGGCAATTGGGCCAAAACCATTGGTTCCATACAGCCCTGCGTTTTGGATAGCATCTGCAAATTTCTGACGCAGGTCAGGATTTGAGATAATAATTTGCGAGCTTTTTAAACCGGCCAAGTTAAACGTTTTACTAGGAGCCATGCAGGTGATGGTCTGATTGGCAATTTCATCAGACAGTGTTGCCATCGCCACAAATTTATGTCCCTCAAAAATGAGGTCACAGTGAATCTCATCGCTGATGATAATAACGTTGTTCTTCAAGCAGATTTCGGCAAACTTTGTCAGCTCTTCGGCCGTCCAGACTCGGCCGACCGGATTATGCGGGCTGCATAAAATCGCCACTGTACAAGCAGGGTCAGCCGTTTTTTTATCGAGATCTTCAAAATCCATGTAGTAAGTTAGATTCTCTCGATCATAGACCAAGTCATTTGATATCACCTCACATCCGGCCGCCTCTGCGCTGCTCACGAAAGGTGGATAGATCGGCCGCTGCACTAAAACTTTATCACCCGGTTTCGTTATTTGTGGCAACATCAAGTACAAAGCAGGAACAACACCCGGGCTAATTTTGATCCAATCCTTCTCGATTTGCCAGTTGTAGCGGCGCTTACACCAATCAATGACTGAATCATAGTAGCTGTCTTCTGGCACATAGTAACCAAAAATTTTCTCATCAACTTTAGCATGGAGCGCTTTTAAAATCGGCTCCGCAACCGGGAAATCCATATCAGCAACCCACATCTGAAGCAACCGATCTTCCCCCAAATTTGGATCCGCTAGGGTTGTTGGAACATATTTCCCATCCCGTTTGATAAGTTTAAATTTCACGCTCCCGGTATTTGAACGATCAACGACCTGATCCAGATTATATGACATCTAACTTCTCCTAAAACATATTTTTGCTTGAGCTGATTGGTGATCAACATAAGCCGTAAGCGCAATTATCGCCAAAAGCTAAAATCTGTGCGAATCCACTCTTAAACTTGATAACCTGCTTACAGAAAACCAATCATCGCTCTTTATTCTGTTTTACAGTTCATAGTGGTAGATTCAGCATCCCTTATTTTTTTAGAAGGTAAATGGCGGGATTAACTCGATCCATTTTAAGAGGATTTTCAGCCATTAACCGCCATGTAGACTGTTGAATCGCAAGTCTCATTTGTTTTTTTAGCTGGGTAACAATCACAAAACGGGCACCAGCAGCTGCAACTCTGTAGGCTTCATTCAAAACAGCAGGATACAAGATCTTTAAATTAGTTACATCACCAACAAGCTGCCCCCACGGAAGGTCTGACAACACAACGTCCACACTACTCGCAGCCACGGGCAGCTTGATCGCGTCACCAAGGACCAAACTGGTTGGGTTGATATTTGTCCCCAAGTTCAAGCGGGAACCACGTAAAGCTTCATCGTTCAGGTCAAGACCAACTTGCAGCATGACTTGCTGATCATTTTCTGCTAGCAGTGTGCCTGAACCAGACATTAGGTTTAATACTCGACTGTTTGGGTTAACTTCGGCAATCTGAAGCATCGCAGCCGCTACGGGAGCTGCCAGTGCCCCCTTGTAGTTAAATTGCCGCCAAGATCGCGTTGCCAGCGGCCGTACCGACTGACGCACAAGCACCTCCCATCCCGGCCTATTTTTAGCTGGCACCACCCTCAAAAAGAGATCCCCAACCTCCAAGCTATGATATAGCTTTAAATCCCGTTCAATTCCCTGAATTAATCGTTGAAAAATAGCAGACTTTTTTCCGGCTGCCTCTAAGCGAAATGATTCAACTTTATGGGGCCTAAAATCTTGAATAGCATCGTTAAGGATTTTTGATAGGCGCTGATAGCTTTGGGATCCAAGGAGCGCCTTAGGCCGCGGTATCTCAAAATAGTGAACAGCAAACACTTGACTGACTACACGCAGCTTTTTAAATCTGGTTAAGCTCTTTCCATAGCGAAATCGCAGCGCACCCGGCCGATTCGCATTTTCAAGCAGTTGACCTCCAATATCCTTGATCTCTTCTGCTGCAAACGTTTCTAGTCCGCGAACACATTCCGCTTCATAATTTGACTTAGGCACAAATTCTCCAAATACAAACTAAGGTCCCGCAGGTTAACCCATTCATCCTATTGGTTCAAACAAAAATCGATGTCACCATTCTGCACAGCTTAAGACCTTTGCGAACCAGCTATGCAACACATCGAGATCAACTTGAATGGAAAACGAAAATAACATGACAGAAAGATATGCAAAATTACCTGCTTCACTTTCCCACGAGGACCAGCTAGAACTACTCAAGGATTCAATTGATCTCCGATTTAGCTCTCCGGAAATTAATGAGTTTGCTCCATTGAAAGGGAGCGACACGCCTTATGTGCCCCGATCATTTAAGTCGAATAAGAGTGGCCACGAACGACTGCCGTTTTTTGCGGCTGACATGGCATTCAGCAATATGATTGAATATGATAATTTCAAACGTCAGCTACGCTATGTTTGTAGTTGTGTCATTCTGCTAGGATTGTTTACCCCATTCATCAATATCGTGAGCGCCAATGAAACATTCAGTGGGGTACAGCTCACTGCTGGATTATGGCAGGCATTTGGTTTAAATCTTCTACCGGCCATCATTGTCATTGGGGTAGCAATATTTCCAGTAATGCTTTTTCTATATGCAGCTGCAATTGCAATTGTGCCTCGTACAATCGCTTTAGACGATAACTTGCTCACAAAATTATGGAGCATTACCGCAACAAGTGGAATATTATATTTCTTCGCAGCGTTTATGTTTATCAACCTCGAGGGACAAACCGTTTACACGCTCACCAATACAATCGGATTTGGGTATTATGTGACGATGATTACCATTTTCACTTACCATTTTTTAACTCAACTAGCTGATCAAACCATCGTCACCTAAGCTCAACGGATAGGTTATGATGATGCAGCCTATTTCTTTTGTCAATTGAAAGGAGCCAGCGTGCCAAATGAGCGGCCGCCAAATGAATCCCTTTAGTCGGCCGCGGGAAGCCTAATTCATGCAATCCAATAATCACTTTGTTTTCAGGCCTTGGCTGGATCGTTAACCCAATCCGTTGGGGCATTGGGTCTTCAGCCACATGGGTCTCAACCAA
>JBCCSO010000269.1:0-6376 GCA_039199965.1 Chloroflexota bacterium
CCGAAATCCAAAATTTTTGATGCCAGATGTGTTTAATTTGCCATAGGCTCTTACGGCCGCGTCGTACCCCATGTCATCGGGCTGTCTATATTTTCGAGCTATGCGCACACAGTCTCTGTATAAAGACTCCCATAGCTGGTCCAAGGCATGTTCATCACCCTGTTTGAGTAGACGAAGATATTCAGTTTCTGACAGCGTTTCATCTTTCGCTTGGGTTATATCCATTTTGCATGAAGAGATTTAGGGAAGATTATGCGGATATCGTAGACAAAAATGGTACTCAGGTCAACCAATTTTGTCACTGTCTCAAATTTGATGGGTCGAAGGGAGAAACGCACAGAAAAATCTGCGCCAATTTTCAAAATTCATATTCAAAAGGGTGATTTTGGAGGACCAATCATGCGCTCTAAAACAAAAGTTTTTGTTCTTTTCATTGTAATTATTTTATCAACAACAGCCTTCCGGCCGGTTGATGAAACCTCAGCAGGCCACGAAGCCGCGTTTTCATGGGAGAAATTGATCGCAAATTTAAGTGATACATTCCAAGTTAACAGAGACAAAACGTTTAACTGGCTGCAGCGCAAGACAAATCTTGCAGCAACTCAAAATGATCCCGGTGTCGATGAGCCAACACATT
Organism: Chloroflexota bacterium; assembly: GCA_039199965.1. Lineage (GTDB taxonomy): Bacteria > Chloroflexota > Anaerolineae > Promineifilales > Promineifilaceae > WTJY01. The sequence continues at coordinate 638 of JBCCSO010000269.1, forward strand.
GGGAGCCAAACTTCAACCCTCCAACTACCTCACTATTTCAAGGTGGGGCTACTTACAATTACCCTATTTTGATCCCACCCGGAGCAAACGGGGTTCAGCCAAATGTTGGCATTGGGTATAACAGCTCTGGAACCAACAGAAGTGTAGGAAAAGTGCAAAGCAACCCTGAAGGCTGGGGCTGGCACCTATCTGGAATGATTGAAATATCGCAGGAGATCAAAGTTTGTGACCACAACTCAAAGGACAATCCTTCACAAGGCTGTGTGAAAACATACGAAGATTTTTACGGCAATAACAACATCAGGCCAACTTATCATTTAAGTATAAATGGTACAGGTTATGAATTAATCCATGTTAATGGCCGTGGCATGAACGGCGCTGATGGCCAATACCGTGCAATGGGAAGCAATAGTTTATATGTCGAACTGTGCCACGGTTCTGATAAGTGCAAAACCGTTGATAGTGGTGACAGCATTGTTGACGGCATCGTAGATCATGGATGCGATTTCATGAAGAATGATTGCCCACATGTTGGCGGCCGATACTGGCTCGTGATTACTCCTGACAACACAAAGTATAGACTTGGCTACAAAGCGGAGTCAGAGCAAAAACTAAAACGGCAAAAGTTTCCCCTTCCCGATGACCAAAAAGAGTATTACCTAGACTACAATAATCCTGAATTTGCAGTTGGGCCTGCAGACAACCGCGCTTCAGAACGCAAACTAATTGTTCCCGTACTTCGCTGGCGAGTAGACTTAATTCAAGACAAATTCAATAACCAAGTAATTTATAGTTACGAAGAGTCAGATGGAGACAACACTGTTTTTTCAGAATTAAATTATTTGAAAAGCATCTCTTATACCACTGATGCAGATCATGGGGTCGGTTATGATGTAACTATTGGATTTGATTATTGGGCAAATCCGGATGACGACTACAACTTGCCAAAAGGGGTTGTTTCTTATCAAACAAAAGAGCTTAATGAAATCGAAGTTTTAATCGATGGGGAAAAGCTGCGCTCCTATGATTTTGTCTATGTCAACTCAAAATATGGAGATGGGTACAGCTTTCCAGACACTAAAGTAGCTAAACAAAGCGATAGGTGTAAGCTAGATTCCACACAGTGGAATAACGGCTACATGAACGGTTGGCATGCTAAATTATTAAAAAGTATCACAGAGAAGGATGCTTACGGAAATGCTAGGGTTTCTGGAACCCCAGATGTTGAATTCACCTATGTCTTCCGCCAAACAGGCAAAGTTTTAACTGGTACACAAATTAATCAGGTTGATCCAACGCAAATTGATGAGAAGTATTTTCACTGGTGCCGTCCCTATATGAAAAGTGCCAAGCTTCTATACAATGGCACAACAAAACGAAATCTCCCATCTGTTAGTTTTAACTGGTCACACTGGAAAGATGGTGAGAAATACAGAGACAGCTATATTTCTCGTGAATTTATTTATTCCGGCCTAGAGTCCAGCTCAAGCGATAAAGTTGATCGTGATACACCCGGTTTCCTAAACGTTTACAGTCACAGAGATGAACCATCTATCACGGCGAGCAAGGAGGGAAGCGATTTCCCAGTCCTTTTAGGGTGGAGCAGGGTCACCAAGAAAACATATGATCTGGCTGAAACAACCCTTTACCGCACAGAAGAAACTGACTTCTTGGCTCTCCCTACCGGTCACCAAGAAGAGTTGCTAACAGGCCGGCCGTTTGAAGTACGCACCTTTGATGGGAATGGAAATCAATTATCAAAATCAGAAACGATCTGGGCAGTTTTAGGCGAAGCCAATGAGCCCAAAGTCATGGCTTCTCGTTCTACTAATTACACAGATAATCAAACGAACATTGGTGTCGTCACAGCCAATCGCTACGATCCAAACGAGTATTATTTCCAAGATAGAACGTTTACCTGGGTAAATGATAAAACCAAATTAGGTGCCGATTTAAATACCTACAAAAATCTAGATAACTGGAATGATTCTGACCCAACAGTTTCTCAGAAGCAGCACCTGCGTATAACACACAACACGGCCGCAGATACTTGGCTTGTCGGCCTACCTGTAAGAACAATCAATTGGGCCAAAGCGGATAAAGATTCGGCTCTTGAGACAGTTTCAAATACCCTGCTACGTTATGATAATCATGACTGCTACAAATTAAACAATCAATTAGGAGAGGTTATACCTCCCACAACTGGTTTATTAACTGCGATCGACACGTTTAATGTAGATGAAAGCAACAGAGGGCTAGGAAATGGCATTTGCTACGATAATTACATCACAACTCAGTTTGAGTACGATGGGAGCAATGCGGCTGCATGGCAGAGGGCAAAGACGATTGATCCTGAAGGGTATGAGACAACTTACGCATGGAAAGATGGTATCCGCTTACAGTCAATAACTACCCATGATAAGCTGTCTGACCAGACTCTTACTACTTCATATGCTTATGACGAGGATGATACAAATGTTGATGTTTATACAGCCCATCCATGGCAAGTAGTTGAAATTAAAGCTCCCAATGCAACCAACCCAGTCAGATATACATACGACAGCTTCGGCCGCCTTGAAGATACACGTAGCACAAGTGGAAAACTAATTCAGCGAGTCACCTACAGGGATGAAGCCACTCCATTTGAGTTACAGGTTGATACATTCCCATTCGCTAATAATTTAAAAGTCTCCTCTACATCTTTTTACGATGGCGTGGGCAGGGTGTTCGCAACAGAAACAACGCGAAATGGCACAACCAGCCATCAACATACAGCATTTGACGTTTTGAGCAGACCCATATGTCAAACAACTGTAAACAGCGGCAGTTTAAATACGACCAATCGTTGTAATTCTCAAACCACTACATCAACTTCGTACGACGATTTCAAAAACATTGTCACAACCACGCAACCAAATGGTGAAACCGTTACACAAGATACAACCGGTTTCATCCAAACGGTAACTCAGAATCAGACAGATTCCGTGACGTTAACAACCATCTCTGAAAGTGATACTTACGGCCGTCTATCCAAAGTTATTGAGCCTACTGGTGCAGAAACTACTTACGCGTATAACGCAGGTGGATTCCTGACCTCTGTAACGGATGCAAATACAAACGTTACAACCATGGGCTACGACACCCTCGGCCGAAAATTGTCTATGGCAGACCCAGATATGGGCTCTTGGACGTATGAGTATGATGCAAATGGTAACCTGCAAAAGCAAAGCGCAAACAACACAGATCACCTGTGCTTTGTTTATGATGGATTTAACCGCTTAGAAACAAAATCTGAATGTGGTTCAACTTCACCACTTGCAACCTATAAGTATTTTGAGACTGGACAACTTGAGCGTGTTGAATGGCAAGGCATGGTGGGCACTGACTATGAAGAATTTGATTATGATCCAGTCAATGGATTGCTCATCTCTCATGCAAAGAAACTTGGATCCGCGCCCCTATTTGTCATGAAATATGCAGATTTTTCTGCCGCTGATCAGCCAAAGAAAATTGAATACCCAGATGGCGAAATTGTTTCAATGACCTATGATAGCTATGGTGTTGAAACATTAGATGCGGGGGCAGATCAACTCGTTACGTCTATGCTCCACAACATTCGGGGTCAAATGACGGCCGTCAATCGGGGAACCAACGGTAGCAATACAACCTATTCATATTATGGTGCTGGCAACCTGTTCCGCTTAGAAGCAATCAAACACGGTGCTGCTCAAGATCAGGTGCCAGATTACGACTACACATATGACTATGTGGGCAATATTCGTACACAAACCGAACAAACTACGCTTGGGTCACAAAGACAAGAGTTTAACTACGACACGCTCAATCGGTTAACCAGCGCCAAAGCCACGACCGCTTTAGGTGATGCAGCAGCTTACACGCGCAGCTACAGCTATGATGCAATCGGCAATATCCAAACGATGACGATTGAGGGACAGACAATTGCTTACAAAGATTCCAGTGATATTGACCCAAGCAATCCAAATCAAACTTTAAATCCGTTTGAAGATGGGCTAAACGGTTCACATCCAGAGCACACCTTACCACACGCAGTAGTTCGAGCTGGTGATCAAGAATTCAAATATGATCAAGATGGCAACATGGTCTACCGCAAGGATAAAACAGGCGAATATGATCAAGTATTTGACATTGAAAATCGGCTAATAAGCGTTACTGACAAAGCCACCAACGAAGAAACAAAGTTTTTCTACGACGCATCTGGTCAGCGGACTATGACTGTCGAAACAGGAGAAAACGATGAGCAAATCATCACCTACTTCCCCTTCCCTGAATATGAAGAAGTCCACACCACTACGCAGATTAATCAGGCTCCTCAATGGACTCAACCGCCCAATCAGGTAACTGTAGTTAATACTGCAGATAGCCTACAGCTTGAAGCAATTGATCCGGAAAACGATCCGCTTACGTTTAGCGCCACAGGATTGCCACCGGGGCTAAATATCGATTCCCAGTCTGGCCTCATTTCAGGGATACCCAATCAAATTCAGAGTTATACAGTAACAGCCACTGTAATCGATGGTGCAGGCAATAGTGAGTCAGTAACCTTTACTTGGGACGTAATTGAATCAAATGATCCACCTATATTGGAGGCGATCAATGACCAAACCAATAAGGTTGGTGAATTTGTTGACCTAAGATTAAGCGGCACAGATCCAGATGGAGACACCATTACGTATCGAGCCGAAGGGTTACCGGCCGGTTTAGGACTCACTCAAAGCAATGGGCAAATCTCCGGCCGACCAACAGCACCGGGTGTATTCACCGTTCGCGCTTTTGCCAATGACGGTAAAGTAGACTCTGCACCTGTCACATTTACGTGGACAGTTACACCCAATGCCGTGCCTATGATTACCAATCCGGGGGACATGACACATGAACTCAACAAAGAGGTCACCGTCCAGCTAATTGCGACAGATGCGGATGGAGATGCCCTCACCTACTTCGCGGGTAATCTACCTCCCGGTTTGGCTATCGATCCAGTTTCGGGTCTCATTTCAGGCATCCCCACAGAGCTGGGAGAATTTTCCGTGACATTTATTGTCTCTGACGGCTTTGGCGGCCAAGATGTGGAATCCATCAAATGGACCATCATTGAGCCCGCTCCTAGCTGCCCGGTACTTGAAAACGCTGGGTTTGAGGATGGGTTGAACAACTGGACTTTGGTAAACGGCGCTACAGCTACTGTAACTAGTGATGCGGCCGAAGGCAGCAGCGCAGCCCTCATAAATGGTGGTCCCAATGATGCCAATGGTGGCGGCTGGTTAGGCCAAGACCTAGACGTTGTAGGTGACACCACAATTGAGTTTACAGGCAGCTACAAAACCGGTTCATACGGCTTCTTCCAAGTCGGAATCGACTACTACAGCGATGATGCGTTTATTCAATCTACGCTAAGGAACATAGACGATTCATTCACTAGCTTCTCAATCTTCAATGTAAGTAGCGTGGTTCCTGCAAACGCCAACAAGGCGCAAGTTTGGATGTACGCCAGTGCAGACGATACCTTAATTGTCGATGACTTGTTTGCACAGGAGGTAGGCTGTGATGGTGGCCCAAGGTCACCACGCTTAACCAATCCGGGGGACCAATCAAACACAGTCAATATTAGTATCGCACCATTGACGCTTGCTGTATCTGACCCCGACAGCAATCAGTTCACATTTAGCAGCACTGGTCTACCAACTGGTCTAGCCCTGAACC
>JBCCSO010000270.1:0-6339 GCA_039199965.1 Chloroflexota bacterium
ATGTTGGGTGGGATGCCAGTTGCCGTTTGCGCTGGTCTGGCTTTTCCACGCTGGCGTGAACTGTCACACATAAAATCCCCCATTCCAACTGACCGCATTGTGATGGTTGATGTGCGCAACTTAGATGAAGCAGAAGAACAACTGATTCGAGCAACTGGAATCAAAACCTGTCAAGCGGCCGAGGGCTATCTCGGCGAACCGCTTGAGCCTGCCATCAAAGAGCTGGCTGACAATTGTGACATCATCTATTTGCATATTGATTCTGACATCTTGGATGAAGTCTATGTCCCTAATCACGGTACGGTTGAGCCCAACGGTCCCAGTATGGATGAGGTTGTTGCAGCTCTAAATACAGTTATGGCTACTGGCAAAGTTGGTGTCCTAGCCCTAGTTTCCGTTTATGGAGCGGGTGAGGGTGCGCAAACTTCAATAAACTCTGGCATTGAGTTGCTAGAGCGCGGTCTCTCTTCATGGCGACAGGCTGGTCAAGTTATGGTGAGTAGTTGAGCTTACCTATAAGATGTGGAGTTGACTAGCAGTTTGTCAATTATGACGTGATGGAAATACCGGCAGGACAAACCACTGTAGGCTACGTCAAGAGTTTCCATCTATCCATCCTTGACGTAGCACTAGATGCTTGCTAACTGTTCAAACAATTTAATCCCATTACACGACTGAAACTGAGCCTTAAAACTGATTGATTGGTTGCAAGAAGATGCTTTAAATCATGCTAAAGTTATAAGGTGCCTGTCTTGTTTTAACCTGCGTTAAACAAAATTTGTGACAAAGGTAACAGCAGGTTGTGCAAAATGTTAAGGGTCTTGTAACGCATTTAAATTGAAGGTCATTTAAACCGTACGAATATATGTGCAAGATTGCCCCCCTATGTGCCATGTGCTATAAATGTAAAAGATTTCACAATCGGTTCACATTTCTTTAACCTTTCTAGTTTCACTCGGGCAAATTACCCAAATCGTCTAGGCAATTGGTCTAGAATTAATGCAAAATAGTGACTTAGATGTACCCTTGAGTATCCCTCAAGGGTTTGTTTTGCCCCTTCCGGTTTCATATGAGTTGTTAAATATGTGAACGAGTGACAAAAGGAGACAACGTGCTAAGCGATCTTCAATATATTGGTTTATTTTTAGCCCTTTCCCCTATATTTCCGGCTGCGCCGATCATTATCCAGTGGATACTCAGCCCGAAAAAGCCTAATGCGATCAAAAACTCAACATACGAATGTGGTATTGAAGCCGTAGGTGATTCTTGGGTACAGTTCAAGGTTCAATACTACATCTACGCTCTTATCTTTGTAGTGTTTGATGTGGAAGCGGTTTTTTTGTTTCCCATTGCTGCGGCTTACGGTCAGCTCAGCTTGTTCGCCATCGGCGCGACAGCTTTGTTCATTATCTTGCTAGCAGATGGATTGGCTTATGCTTGGGCAAAAGGTGCTTTAGAGTGGATTTAAATGGAGGGAAGGATCTAACTTATGTGTGTAGACAGTGAGAACGTACTTTGTACTCTAGACTTTGGTCCAATTCTTCGCAGTTTGTTCCCTAACGCCAGCCCGGCTCTTGCTGAAGCATTGGTTGACATTATTAGCATCATTACGGTTTCTACGTTCTGCTTGCTGATTGTCATCTTTTTAATTTGGCTAGAACGCAAGGTCATCGCGCGCATGCAGGATCGCATCGGTCCAAATCGTGTCGGCGGCCGCTTTGGTTTAGGTCAGACAGTTGCAGATGTTGCTAAGTTATTGACCAAAGAGTTTGTTACCCCTTACGGTGCTGACAAAGCAGCTTACAATATTGCCCCTTTCCTTATTGTGATGACTGCACTCTTGATGTGGGCCGTTATGCCTTTTACAGCCAACATGGTGGGTGTTGATCTCAATATTGGTTTGTTTTACATCCTCTCAATCAGCTCAGTGTCTGTAGTGTGTCTTCTACTGGCGGGGTGGGGCTCAAACAATAAATATGCTCTTCTCGGAGCCTTTCGCTCTGTTGCGCAACTTGTAAGCTATGAAGTTCCGATGGTGATTTCACTACTGGTGCCAATTATCTTGGCTCGAACAATGTCACTTAACGGCATTGCTGAAGCACAAGTCATTCCGTATTTGTTTGTAGTACCTGTTTCTGCGCTCATTTTTTACATTTCTGCTCTGGCTGAAACTGGCCGAACTCCGTTCGACCTGCTCGAAGCTGAGTCGGAAATTGTGGCTGGATTCCACGTTGAATATGGCGGAATGAAGTTTGGCATGTTTTTCTTGGCTGAGTTTGTGAGTACTCTGTTCATGTCAGCCTTGTTTGCCACCATTTATCTGGGTGGATATCGCTTCATGATTTGGGAAGCTCTGATTGGCCCAACGCCTGCGATTTTAGAACTGGTGATGTTTTTCGTGAAGATGTTTGCAGTTTATTTTGTTTTCATCTGGGTACGTGCCACCTTCCCTCGCGTTCGTATCGACCAAATGCTCAACTTTAATTGGAAGTTTTTGGTACCACTTGTGCTTGTTCTAATTCTTTCTACAGCCCTAGTTGATGGCCTGTTCGTGGGTCAAGACGAAACAAGTGCTTGGCACTTCTGGCGTATTGTGGCTCACTTGGGATTCAATCTATTGATTGGTTCTGGCGCCCTAATATGGGCGCGTCGCAATGCGGCCGCTCGTGGCGTAGCCAAACCTGAAGAGTCTATGCGTGTACAAGCCGGGGCTCTGGTTGAAGGAGCTGATCCGCATGGACACGATGATCATGGTCATCATGATGACCATCATGGCCAAACAGCGGCCGTTCCCGCACATGATTAAATACATTGTGCCTCACACGCACATCTAGAGGTGATTATGCAAATCGTCTTTATTATCGTTAGCGCAGTTACGCTTTTTGCAGGCATCCAAACGGTTTCAAACCGCAATTTGTTCCATGCTGCGCTCTACATGATGCTGTCGTTTTTGGGCGTTGCTGTGCTATACGGCATGCTTGAATCAGCATTTATGGCTGCTACTCAGCTTCTTGTCTACATTGGTGCGATATCGATTTTGGTGATTTTTGCCATCATGATGACTCGCCGATTAATGCAGGCAACTGAGCCAGCATTTAACTCACAGTGGCAATGGGGAGGCGTAGCATCTATGCTCCTTTTTGTCTTGTTTGTGACTGTTATTAGTCAAGTTTTTGTTGTCAACCCGAACGTGCAGGGGGCTTTCTTCCCACCTGCTGCGGATGAAGCGATTAGAAACTCCGTTGTCGATCTAGGTGTTTCGTTTGTTTCGGCTGATCAGTACGTTCTCGCATTTGAACTTGCCTCCGTCCTTCTACTTGTTGCTCTAGTTGGTGCAATTATTGTTGCGCGTCCAGACGTGCCTGATAATGAGATGGAAGAAGCTGTGGTCGTTGAGGTCGTTGAATCGGCCGAGATGGAAGCCGAGCTGGTCGAAGTTGAGGCCGCCGAAGAAGAACCAACAGAAGCCGTGCCGGGGGGACATTAATCATGAATGCTGTTCCAATTAGCTGGTACTTAATCGTTGCGGCCGCGCTGTTTTGCATAGGTCTATATGGACTGCTGTCTCGCCGGAATGCTGTTGCTATGTTAATGGCGGTTGAGCTGTCACTCAATGCGGTGAACCTTAACTTGGTTGCCTTCTGGCGTTACGTTGACCCGGGTCGTCCGGCTGGTATCGCTTGGGCAATCTTTGTGCTAACCGTGGCTGCTGCTGAAGCGGCAGTTGGCTTGGCTCTGGTTATCTCAATCTATCGTCAACGTGATTCAGTTGTCACTGAAGAACTTGATGTTCTCAAGTACTAAAGGAAAGGTTAGAAGATTAATATGGTAATTACTAACGAAATCCTGACTTGGTTAATTCCAGCCGGACCGCTTTTGGCGTTTTTGATCATTATTCTTTATGCCAAAAGAAGTGCCACAGCAAGCTTTGTAATCGCTTGGGCCGGCATTGGAACGGCGCTTGTTCTAAGTTGGATCATTGCTTTCAGCGTGTTTACAACGTGGAACAGCGATGAGGACGCTTTCAAAAAGGATCCTGTCAAGATTCACAGCTCTATCGCGTGGCTTCCAATTGGAGATTATTATGCTGAGCCCTCTGGTGCTGCTTTTGGCCACGAGAAAGAGGCTAAAGCCGAAGCTGGCACTGAAGAGAAGAAAGACGCAGAAAAATGGGCCCCGTCTGAGACAAAGTCTGGAGAATGGTTCCGAATTGGTGTCTCTGTAGACCCACTTACGGCCGTGATGCTGTTTATGGTGCCGTTTGCGGTGTTTATGATTTTCATTTACTCCGTTGGTTATCACAATTTTGGGAAACCTGAAGGAACCATACTGGGTATTCCAAATCACGGTATGCAGGAGCCGCTCTTCGGCCGCTTCTTTGCCATGATGAGCTTGTTCGCAGGCGCGATGCTGATCTTGGTTGTCTCAGACAACTTGCTGACCATCTTTGTAGGTTGGGAAATTATGGGCTTTTGTTCATATTCGCTCATCGGATTTTGGTACGCCCGCAGCTACGATGATCCTAAAAGAACGCCTCCGCGTGAAGCATCAATTAAAGCGTTCATGACCACCCGTATTGCGGATGTGGTTATGTTAATGGGACTTGTCTTCTTCTATCAAGTATTTGGCACCCTAAACTATACGGCCGCTTTCCAATCTGAGTCACTCCAAGCTGCAGCAGCAGCTTCCACCTTTGGCAAAGCTGGTTTGGGCATTATGGCCCTTATGATTTTCACCGGTACGGTAGGTAAATCAGCCCAGTGGCCGTTCCACGTTTGGCTACCAGACGCGATGGAAGGCCCCACACCGGTATCAGCCGTGATCCACGCTGCGGCGATGGTTTCGGCCGGTATTTATTTGGTTTTGCGCATTTTTCCACTGATCGCTGTTGCTCTGAAAGCTGCACCCGCATTTGGTTGGACAATCGCGATCATTGGTGCATTCACCGCACTGATGGCAGCTACAATCGCCGTTGCCCAAAATGATGTCAAAGGTGTTCTTGCTTACTCAACTATTTCACAGCTAGGCTTTATGGTCGCGGCATTGGGCGTGGGGGGGTACATCGCCGCATCGTTCCATTTGATTACACACGCATACTTCAAAGCACTACTTTTCATGTGTTCAGGGTCTGTTATTCATGGGATGGAGCATGGTGCTGAGCATGTACATGATCACCACAGCGATCCACAGGATATGCGTTTAATGGGAGGCCTTCGAGAGAAGATGCCGATCACTTTCTGGGCATTCTTGATCGGTGGTATGGCTTTGTCTGGATTCCCGATTATTACCGCAGGCTTCTGGTCAAAAGACGAGATTTTTGCAGAGGCGTGGTTTGTTTGGACGGCTGACGGTAATCCAATTGGATTGTTTGTCTTCATCATGCTGGCGATTGCGGCTTTCTTGACCGCCTTCTATACGACACGCCAGATCGCAATGACTTTTGCAGGTAAGCCACGTAGCCCGCTGGCCGAGCACGCACACGAAAGCGATGGGTTCATGACTACCCCGCTGGTTCTTTTGTCTTTCTTCGCAATTGCGGCAGGGTGGGCAGGTATCCCTGATAACTTCCTAAATACGCCCGAAGAAGGTGGTTTCTACAACTATTTTCATCATTTTGTTGGTGCAACCATCAAGACTCCTATTAGTGAGCTCAAGGATGCCGGTTTTGTCTTACACAAAATTGAAACCCTTCCATGGAGTTGGGTTCCCATTTCAGCCTCAGTCATTGTAGCTCTAGGTGGTATTTTCCTCGGATATATGATGTACTGGCGCAAGCCTTTAGAAGAGGGCGAAGAAGATCCAATGATTCGGATTTTGACTCCACCGCTTCACAGCTTCCTAGAAAATAAATGGTATTGGGATGAACTGTACAAAACGCTTTTTGTTAAACCAACCATTTGGTTTTCTGAAGTATTCGTCTATCAGTGGATCGACAAAGGCTTTATTGATGGTGTGCTGCACGGCGTTGCGAAGGGAACTTACACCCTTGCAGGCTGGTCGAAGAATACTGAAAGCGCGGTTTTCGGTGATGCAGTTGACTGGATAACATTCAAAATTCGCGACTGGGCGGAAGAGCTGCGTTCGTTCCAGAGTGGAAAGATTCAAGAATACGCGCTTCTTTCAGCTCTACTGACCTTTGTGTTTGCTGCATTCTTCATTCTGCTGCGCACAGGTGTCTTAGACGGCATCTTGGCTTTAGGACTTTTCGCGGGCTCTTAAAGTGCGCTCTATATCGCACACGCCCTCAAAAATTTCACCGAATAGGTATTTTTTATGGATTGGTTACGGTGACGATATTGTCGATTAACCAATCCATAAAAAATACCTATTCGGTGAAAT
>JBCCSO010000271.1:0-6318 GCA_039199965.1 Chloroflexota bacterium
AAGCTGGAGCCAATCCAAACCTGCGGGAAGGCTACAGTGACTTAACACCGCTTAAAATCGCGCAAGAAAACAGGGATCAGGCTTCAATTGAGCTTTTGAAGAAGTTTGGGGTAGAGGTTGATGAAAGCCTGAGAGGGAGAATCGGCCGAGCAATTTCAGATTATTTATCAAGCTTTGTAAAAATTTAAGAAGGCAAAAGAGAGCCGCAGTTTTCCCTTTAGTCAGGCCAACCAAATCAACCGCAAAAAGTAATTTGAGTCTGTTTTGATGTGTCTGTCTATGCAGCATGCAACAGTATGTTGCGCGACGCGACAGTGTGTTGCATAATCTGACCATGCTCAAAACTCAGTCAAATTTAGATCGCCTGCGCTCAGAACAGAAGCAGCAGGTTGATGCCCGTCGAGAAGCTATCATCACGGCCGCGCAGCATCTGTTTCTCGAAAAGGGAATCACTGAAGTCTCTATGCGCGATATTGCTGAGGGTGCCACCATTAATCGAGCCACCCTCTATCGTTATTTTCCTGATCGACACCCGCTTACGTTTGAAGTCGCAGTTCGGATGCTCGAAAAGATTGCAACCGCTTCAAGCCAAGGCGTTGATTTAAATGGCAGCTTTGAGGAAGCGGTGAAGGGGGTCTTGTTGGGCATGGTTCATGCTTTTGACGAACTCAAAGACGCATATCGGTACATCGGTATGTTTGACCAGCTGTACGGCCGAGCTTATCCGACTGAGGAGCTTGCTAAGCAATACCAAGAAAAAATCTTTGACATTTTCGGCCGGTTGGCCTCTGCGCCGCTGGAAACTATCCCACCTGAAAAATTTTCCCAGTTAATTACTGTGACCAACACAATTATGAGCTTTCTGGAAAAAATGGCCGGCCGTGGAGAACTGATGGGAGATGAGCAGGGGGTGCCCATGCAGGTTCAAATAGAACAGTTTGAGCAGATAATCAATCTGGTCATTGATCAGATTTTACTTGCCCCATAGGAGAGATGAGATGTTTGGTAAAGAGTCCGTTTGTAAGCTGAGTAGAGATGAAGTCGTCGCACAGGCGCAGAAATTGTTAGAGCAAATGACGCTTAAAGAGAAGATTTGGCTCTTAAATGGCAATTGGGACCCGCTCAAAAACTCAATTCGGCATCAAAATCCGTATAATCCAACACCCATTAAAACAAACGGACTGCCTCGTTTAAACATCCAACCTGTCGCCTTTACCGATGGGCCACGCGGTGTTGTTATGGGGAACGCCACTTGCTTTCCGGTGGCGATGGCCCGCGGCGCGAGCTTTGATCGTGATTTGGAGCGGCGCGTAGGTGACGTCATTGGAAAAGAGGCTCGTGCTCAAGGGGCAAACTATTTTGCTGGGGTATGCATCAATTTACTGCGCCACCCAGCATGGGGGCGGGCCCAAGAAACTTACAGCGAAGATCCCTATCATCTAGGTGAGATGGGTGTTCAACTGGTTGAAAGCGTTCAAGCCCACAATGTGATGGCCTGCCTCAAGCACTACGCCGTCAATAATATTGAGAACAGCCGCTTTTTTGTAGACGTTCAGGCTGATGATCGAACGATGCACGAGGTCTATCTGCCCCATTTCAAGAAGGGTGTTGATGCCGGGGCTGCATCGCTGATGGGGGCATACAACCTGTACGAGGGAGATCATGCCTGCGAAAGCAAAAAACTGCTGACCGATATTTTGCGGGATGATTGGGGATTTGAAGGATTTACGATTTCCGACTTTTTGTTTGGGGTGCGTGACACCAAAAAGGCACTTGAGGCTGGGTTGGATGTTGAAATGCCGATGCCGGTTCATTATCAACAAACGCTGCTCAAGGCGGTGCAAGACGGCCGGGTTGCAGAAAGTGTGGTTGATACGGCTGTGCTACGCCTGTTGAAAACCCAGCTTGTTTTTGAAAACGTGCCTGACCCCATGACCTATTCAGAAGATTTGGTTGCCCATCCTGACCATATTTTGTTGGCTCGCGAAGCGGCCGAACAGTCGATGGTTTTGATCAAGAATGAGTCAAGTGTTTTGCCGTTTAGCAATAATGTGAAGCGGGTTCTTGTTTTGGGCAAACTGGCCGCCAAAGAAAATACAGGGGACTTTGGCTCCAGCCGAATCTATTCTCCTTATGTGACGACGCCACTTGAAGGCATCAAGGCGTATTTGGGCGGTGGTGTAGAGGTGATTCACCTAGATGAAGACCAAATCGATGAGGCCAAGCGGGTCGCGGCCGAAGTCGACTGTGTCATCATAGTGGTGGGGAACGATCATAACGACGAGGGGGAATATGTGGTGCCTGACAATATCGATCAGATGGTAGGTGTGATTCAGCAAGGCTACAAGCAGCAGGGTATGCCGGTTAAAGGCTGGCTGATGCCGAAAGTGTTGCGCTTGATCGCCAGACAAACAACTGGTAATGCGGATACAACGAATGTAGGTGGTGATCGGGCGAACTTATCCCTTAAACAGGAGTCTGCCGACATGATTAAGGCGGTCGCGGGTTTGAATCCCAATACTGTCGTTTCACTCGTGTGTGGTAGCATGATCATGGTTGACGACTGGGCCGATAATGTCCCGGCCGTGATGTACAGCTGGTACAGCGGTATGGAAGGTGGAGCCGCACTGGCCAACGTCTTGTTTGGGAAAGTTAATCCATCCGGCCGACTGCCGTTCTCAATTCCGGCCGATGTAGCTCATCTTCCATACTTCAGCAGCACAGATAAAACAATTACCTATGACCTGTATCACGGCTATAGCCTGCTGGATAAGAATAGACACAAGCCGAAATATCCATTTGGATATGGCTTGAGCTACACAACCTTTGCTTATTCTGATCTACAGGTTGTGGACCAAGAAGATGTGCTTGAAGTGACCATGTCGGTTAAAAACACAGGAGAGCGGGCTGGGGCCGACGTGGTGCAAGTTTATGTGGGAATGGAAGATTCTCAGATAGATCGGCAGGTGAAGCTGTTGAAGGGGTTTGAAAAGATTTGGCTCGAAGCGGAGGAGACGGGGACTGTGACGATTGAAATCAAAAAGGATGAATTGCGGTACTACGCAACTGAGCCAGCCCAATGGGTTCTCGAGCCCGGTGTATATCAAATTCGCGTGGCTAAACATGCTGGTGACAGTGAACATCTCTCCGCGTCTGTAAAGCTCTAGGAATAACTATAAAAGTAGTGCTGTGTATGAGGTTAATCTTGTACATTGCACATTGCGGAATAAAATTTGATCTGAAACGAATAAGCGAAAATCGAGGTGATATTGTGTTGAAAGCTAATTTTAGAAACTATTTGAGCGGAGCAACTACTGCTGAAGCGCTAGATGCATTTGACGGCCTTGATCCGATACCTACCGAGTTTATGTTCGGCCGCTGGTTTGGTTGGGAAGTTGAAGCTAATGAAGGCCACCCGATGTCCGGCATTTTGGATGCGATGGGCTGGTATGGCAAAGAGTTTATCAGCGAGAATGAAGTGCAGCCCCTTTTGGTTGCTAGACCAAGCGGAAACACGTACCCGATTGTGCCTTATCCATGGATTTTAAAACTCAGCATGGCACTCCCTATGGTAAAGTGGCCCGCTATGAAACCGTTAAATCGAGGTGTGACCAATCTGCTGCACACCCGATCCACGCAAGCTCGGTTGCGTATGGTGGAATTTCGCGGCAAAACCAGCGCTACAATGATCTATGATAACGTGCCGATCCATGATCACTTTCGTTTTGTAGACGACAAAACGGTACTAGGTCTAATGGATTTTAAGTTAGCAGAACAACCCTACTTTTTTATGCTTCAGCGTGAGACTGCCTGATGGATTAATCCATCAGTTAACGCAAGAAACCCGATTAAATCGGGTTTGACGAGGCTCAGAGAGGAAATGGATCGTCAAAAGTGATTTGGTAAATTGGACCATCTTCACGTACCGAACGCTTAAGTTGATCAAATACTTCATCAGAGGATAGGCCATCGTCAGGAGGGCCCTCATCGGCCGCCTGCGTATATTCTAGCCATTGGTTTGTCGTTTGTTTAGCATGATGTTCTTTTTGCTGGTTGACGTAGGCCTCTGCAAACTCACGCTGACTTTCACCTAAGGTAAATACACCATAGCCTCTGGCCCACTCAAAAGTTTGATGTTGAAAATGGCTTGTGCGCATAAAATTTGAGCTGGCTCCTTTTAGTCGGCGTACGCCATCCGCTACAGATAATTTTGGAGGTATACTGCCAACTAAATGGACATGATCGGTCCAGCCATTTAATGCATGTATTCTAATTTCAATTTCGTGCGCCTTAAAAACAATGTACCTGTAAAGTTCGGCTTCAATCTCTTGTGTTATGAAGGGTTCTCTATTCTTAGTTCCCCAAACGATGTGATAATAGGTTCTCCAGAATGACATGCTGCTCCTTGTGCTTGCGTAAATTTAAACCCGATTAATCGGGTTTATTATTGTAACCGGAGAGTTAACTCCCCGGCAATCTAACCTGAAATTCAGTTCCCTTTCCGACCCCATCGCTTGAAACCTGAACTGTTCCCCCATGTGCTTCCGTCAGCGCCTTAACGATAGCGAGCCCCAAGCCGGTACCACCCTTTTCGCGCGTGCGTGCCTTATCTGTCCGATAAAAGCGATCAAAAATGGAAGGCAGTGCGTCTGGCTCAATCCCAGCGCCATTGTCGCGGACACGGATTTCGATAAACTCATCAATATGCTCGGCCGAAATAATGACTTTACCCCCTTCAGGTGTGTAGCGAAGCGCATTGCTCAATAAATTAATAATGACCTGCCGGATGCGAGCCCCGTCAAGTTCAAGGACGGGAAGCTTGCCGAGTAGGGCCAACTCAAGGGTGATATTCTTTTCGGCCGCGGCCGGCTTATAAGAGCGAACCGTCTCATCTAGCAATTTTGAAATTTCAATCGATTGAAGATTGAGTTTGAGCTGATCCGCCTCTGCATGTGCCAGCTCGCGTAAATCATCGACCAGCGTGGTGATCACTTGGGTTTGTTTTAGCAAAAGCTCTAATTCTTCGTTCGACCTAGGGAAGACACCGTCAATCATCGCTTCAATGTTTCCTTTGATGACGTGCATTGGATTGCGTAATTCGTGAGCCACGTCTGAGAGCAAGTTTTGACGGAGCTCTTCCGCTTTCTCAAGCTGGCTGGCCATCGAATTAAATGAATGGGTAACAGCTTGGAATTCATCTGTCCCTTCAACTGGCACTCGAATAGAAAAATCCTTCTCTTCTATTTTTTCGGCCGCATCTCTTAAGCTGTCCAGCGGCTGAACAAGGGTGCGACTGAATCGAATGCTGACCAGCATCCCAATGATTCCCCCCGAGACGAGGGCAAGGAACACGACCCTCAATAACCCTCTTTGGTTCTCCTCTAAAATCGCAATGACTTGATCGTTTTCCCCTTGTTCTACAAGCGTGATAATCTCTGAAATGCCTCCAGAATTATCTGAAAGAACAGCGATAGATGGTGGAATGGATACCATCAAAAGGGTAATTAGAAAGTAGACTAGGGTTAAGCGAACCCAAAGCCGATTCATACCGCGTTTTCTCCTTTGTATTCAAAGCGATAGCCCACGCCGTAAACGGTATGGATGTACATAGGTTTGCGGGGGTTAACTTCAACTTTTTTGCGCAGGTTACGCATGTGGCTGTCTAGAGAGCGATCAAGTCCTTCGTAATCATCACCAAGGGCTTTGGTGATAAGCGCTTCGCGCGAAAAAACGTAGCCTGCTCCCTCCATCAAAATTTGTAGCAGTTTGAATTCTGAGTTGGTCAGCTCAATTTTCTTTCCTTCTAGGGTGACTTCATGCCGGCCGGTGTCGAGAATAAGGTTGCCGTCTCGCAAAACTTTGCCTTCCAAAATCGGATCGCTCTCAAACGTACGTAAACGAGCTTTGATACGAGCCACAACCTCACGCGGGCTGTATGGCTTGGTCACATAATCATCCGCACCCATTTCAAGCCCGATAATTCGATCGGTTTCTTCCACTTTGGCTGTGAGCATAATAATTGGGGTGCTGCGCAGATGGGGGTCGTTCCGGATTAAACGGGTGACTTCGATGCCATCTTTGCCCGGCATCATCAGGTCCACAAGCAAAAGATCGGGCTTTTCAGCGCGCATCATTTGGTAAGCAGTATCACCATCGTAGGCCACCAGCACGGTGTATCCTGCTTGTTCTAAGTAGCCGCGCATGAGCCGGACCACGTTGTGATCGTCGTCGCAAATCAGAATTTTTTGTGCCATTTTGTTATTGTCTCTAGAAACGCACAAAAGACCAGACTGGTTTTTATAACCAGTCCGGTCCATT
>JBCCSO010000272.1:0-6294 GCA_039199965.1 Chloroflexota bacterium
ACCATGCCAACTTCACGCCTTAACGCTTGGGGTTGCCGATCCACAACGTCTTTCCCATCAAGCAAAATCGTCCCTTTGGGCGGTTCCATCAGCCGATTGATGAGCCGGCAAACGGTGCTTTTCCCACTGCCGCTGGGCCCAACCAGACAGGTGATTTTGTGCCGTTGAGCCTCAAAGCTTACTTGGTGCAAAATCGTCTTTTGCCGGAACTGGTACGTCAGGTCGGTGACTGAGAGATGATAGTCATCCATAGTATTCAGTGGGTCGGTAGGTCAGTGGGCCGGTATGAAACAGACTCACCGGCCTACCGAATACTGGCCTACTGATCACTGGCTACTGACAACTGCTCACCGGCCGACTTGCGAATACCCCAGCCTTGAGCCTCTTCAAATTTGCTCCACAGGCCAGCGTAAATGCCACCGGCCGCCACAAGGTCATCGTGCTTGCCGATTTCAGCCACTGCACCTTTGTCAATCACCACAATTTGATGTGCGTCTTTGATTGTTGACAAACGGTGGGCCACAACAATTAAGGTTTTTCCAGCCGTTAAATGGGCGATAGCCGCATGGATCTTGGCTTCATTCTCTGGGTCTGCAAAAGCGGTGGCTTCATCAAGCACCACAATCGGATTATTCTGCAAGATGGCCCGGGCAATGGTGATCCGCTGACGCTGTCCACCAGAGAGGCGTGTACCGCGCTCACCCGCTTTGGTCTGATAGCCGTTTGGTAGCTCATCGATAATAAATTCATGCGCCTGAGCCGCTTTAGCCGCTGCGTAAACCTCTTCTTTAGTTGCTTCTGGTCGGCCAAGTCGAATATTTTCAAAGATGGTGTCGTGCAGTAAAAACGGATTTTGGAAAACAAAGCTAACGTGCTTCATGAGTTCGTCAGGATCAACGTCACGGACGTTGACCCCACCTACCAAAATCTCACCGCTATCGATGTCCCAAAAGCGAGGGATGAGTCGCGCAATGGTGCTCTTACCAGCCCCAGAGGGGCCAACCAAAGCGGTCACACTACCTTGGGCAATCTTGATTGATACATCTTTGAGGGCCGGTTCCTTTCGGGTGGCGTAAGTAAATGTCACATCTTTAAATTCAACGCTCCCATCAGCCGGAATTTGTGGATGGGTAGGCTCTTCAAGGGCAGGCACAGCCAACAATTTGCCAATCCGGTTGGCCCCGGCCGAAGCCATCATGATGAGTTGGGAGAGCCAAATGGTCGGCACAATTGACTCAGCAACGGTAGGTGCCAAGAGCAAAAAGACCAGCAGAATCGGCAGATCGATCCGGCCGGTGTTGTACATCCAGATCCCCACTGGGATCAAAATCGCCATCGTGGGCAGTGCCCCAAACAGCGTCCGCGCAATAAATGCCCCATAACGAGATTTATTTGCCCAGTCTCTCATCGTATTGGTAGCGTTGGTTAACGCATCCGCATAGCGGGTGAATGAACTGGTCCCGTCGTCAAACGTGCGCACAACCTGCATCCCCTGCACGTATTCAATGATGGTGGCATTCATGTGCTCGTTGGCTTCGTCATATGCCTTGCGTTCGGTCTCCCAATCTTTAAACGCCAAACGCATACCCAGCATGCCGATCGGCAAAATGGCCAACGAGATCAGCGCCATCCGCCAGTCAATGATGAACATGATGATGATAAGCAGTGGGGGAGCAGACCAGCCACGCGCTAGCAACGGTGTACTGTCTGCTACAAACACGTGCAGTCCACGCACGTCATCCATCAAAATCTTTTTGAGGGTACCGGAGCCGGATGAGACAACGTAACCGAGCGGTACCTTGGCCAAATGCTCCGTGAGCTGTGTGCGTAAAATCTCTTCTAGCTTAAACGCCCCCTTGTGTGAGACGCTGAACGAGTAAACGCGTAACAAAATACCTGCGACAACCAATCCAGCTAGGATTCCGACATAGCGCCATAAAAGCGTTGTATCTGGATTGCCAGAATTAAGCTGGCGGGTAATCGGCAAGATCATGACAATTGTCACAATCCATGCGACCGAACTGAGAGCCGACATCGTCATTGCCGAGTAGATTTCAAAGTTAACCGGCTTAATGATCTGCCAGAGGGTTAGCTCTTGCTTATCTTGAACCTCTTCGATAGTTGGGTTCGCCATTTTTTACCTCCGATTTTTCAGGTGAATGAGTAAGAAGTGATAAGTAGAAAGTGTGGAGTATTGGTCACTTCTTACTTCATGCTTTTCACTTTACACTTAAAATTGCCACATTTTCGGGCTCAAATTCGTTATAAGCCCAAACCAAACCTAACGCCAAGATGGTCAGGCTGATGCCGATCCAAAGCACTCCCACATAGCCAATTGATTCAGCGATGACAAGGGCGATACTAGCGAAAATCAAGCTGACCATCGAAGCGATGGAATATTGTAAAGAGTAGTCGGTTCCGGCCGTTTCCGGATTCGACTTGTCCATAATCATGGTTGATAAAACGGTTGAGTTGCCCCCGTATGCAAATAACAAAATGCACAGCGAAGCGTAGATGGCTACTGCATTATCAACGCCGCGTGCGGCCGGGAATAGGGCAAATACGGACCCAGCCACAACGATGTTGGTCACAAGAATGGTCGTTTTGCGACCGATCTTTTGCACTACCCATCCGGCTAGCCCAGCGCCCGCAATTGAGACAACTGAGCCGACAATGTTGGTGGCGATCCCGATGCGATCAAGCGACCAACCAAGGTCTACAAGCATGGGATTAATCAGTGCGTAAACCATTGAGATCCCAAGCGCGTAGGTAATCAAAATGAGAACCCATCGACCAACTCTGGGACGTTTGAAGAAACGGGCTAGATCTTTGTACCCGACCTCTTCGGTGCGGGCATCGGCCGGAGCCGGTTGTTCTTTGTGTCGCCAAATTGAGATCAGTGGGAGCGATGTCAACGCGGCGAGGATGAGCAAACTGGTGCTCCACCCGATCCACGTGTAAGCGATAAGTACAATGCCACCACCAATTAGATTGCCCACAATACCACCTGCTCCGCGAATGCCGTTCCCCATGCCGCGTTCTTCGGCCGACAGGATTGTTACGGCCAGCGCGTCGGCCGCAATCCCTTGTGTGGCTGATGAGATTGCTAATAGGGAAAAGAAAATAGCAAGTTGAGGAAGCTGAGTCTCTACGCTAAAGAGTGAAGCACCCACCAGCATGACAACCATTAATGTTTGAAAAACGAGCAGCCAAATTCGATAGTGTCCAAAGCGCTTAGAGCCGTACCTGTCCACAAAAGGTGCCCACAAAAAGCGGATCATCCACGCGATGCCGAGCGCATAGATCCAGCCGATTTGATCCAGTCCTGCCCCGTTTTCCCGCATGATGGCGGGTATAGCGGTCAAAATAAAGCCAAGCCCCAGAAACTGACTGGTATACAGACCGCCAAGAAGCAACATCTTGCGCCGCTGTTCAGGGTTTGAAAAGTCCATTTGTTTGGTGATCAGGTGCCAGAAATCAGTGATCAGGTATCAGTGGGGCTAAAGCCTACTGCTTACTCAATCACCGGTCACTGGTCGCTAAAATCAATCGCCTGCTGTCACCGGCGCATCATCACCCAGTGGCATTTCGTAGGTAACACTGTAATCAACTGGATCAAATCCATCGTAGAAATAAACCAGAATGAGGGCTAAAAGAGACAGCCCAACCCCGATCATGAGGACCGGAACATACCCTAGGCTTTCAGCAAAAGTTAAAGCTGTCGCTGATAAAATGAAGGCGAAAATGGATGAGATAGAGTATTGGAGGGTATAGTCGGTCCCGGCCGTTTCTGGGTTTGATTTGTCCATCATAATGGTGGCAAAAACGGTTGTGTTTGCCCCATAGGCCAAGAGCATAAGGCAGATTGTGCCATAAATCAGCGGGGTGTTGTTCACCCCTTGCGCGGCTGGAATAAGCCCAAAGATGGATACGCCCACGCCCAAGCCCGAGACGATCATGGCCCATTTCCGGCCGATTTTTTGAACAACCCAACCGATGACCAATGCACCCGCAATGGAAACAACTGAACCAACTATGTTGGTGGCGATGCCGATCTGGTCAAGCGACCAGCCTAAGTCGACTAGCATCGGGTTGATGAGGGCGTATGCGGTTGAAATGCCCAACGTGTAGGTGAGCAGGATCGGGACCCAACGGCCCACACCCGGCCGACGGAAATAGCGAATCATGTCTTTGAATCCTACTTTTTCATCACGCGCATCAGCAGGAGCCGGCTGCTCTTTGTGCATTAAGATGTTGATTAAAGGGAGCGCTGTACCGGCTGCCAAGATCAATAAGCTGGCGTTCCAGCCGATGTACTCGTAGGCAATTAAGACCAAACCACCGCCAATCATATTGCCCAAAAAGCCGCCACCCATCTGGATGCTGTTACCCAAGCCGCGTTCTTCTGGCTTTAGAACGGTAACGGCCAATGCGTCGGCCGCTATATCTTGCGTTGCTGAGAACAGGGAAATCATTGCAAAGAACATGGCCAAGACCCCCATCTGCTCATTGATGTCGAAGAATGAGGCCCCGACTAGGGCAACGATGATGAGGCTCTGCAAAACAATTAGCCAAATACGATAATGCCCGTAGCGTTTAGAGCCAAAGCGGTCTACAAGAGGGGCCCACAAAAATTTGATAGACCAAATTAGCCCCAAAGCATATATCCAGCCGATTTCGTCCAGCCCCGCACCGTTTGCCCGCATGATGGCGGGAACGGCCGTGATAATAAAACCTAATCCTAAAAATTGAGTGATGTACAAACCACCCAGCAGAGTCATTTTTCTGCGTTGGTCACTGTCTGAAAAATCCATTTTATTTTCGATCTCCTTTTGTTTTTTCCTAAAACCTAATCGCCTGCTACCATTGGGGCATCGCTGCCGACCGGCATCTTGGAGGCTTTGTCATACTTGACTGGATCAAACTCATCGTAGAAATAGACAAATACGAGCGAAATGGCAGTTAGCCCAACGGCAATCATCAGTACCGTAAAATATCCCATGCTCTCAGCTAAGCCTAACGCTGCCCCGGACAAAATAAAGGCAAAAATCGTAGAAATAGAAAACTGAAGCGAATAGTCGGTTCCAGCCGTCTCCGGATTTGATTTATCCATCATGACCGTGGCGAATACGGTGGCATTTGCCCCATAAGCCACACCCATCAAGCAGATTGCGCCGTAAATGAGAGCGGTGTTATTTACTCCCTGAGCAGTTGGAATCAAACCAAAGATAGAAAGCCCAACCCCTAAGCCTGAGATGATCATGGCCCACTTCCGGCCGATTTTTTGCACGACCCAGCCGATAGCAAACGCACCCGCAATTGAGACAATGGAACCCACAATTCTGGTTGCAATCCCGATCTGATCAAGCGACCAGCCAATATCAACCAGCATCGGATTGATAAGGGCATAGGCGGTTGAAATGCCTAGGGTATACGTGAGCAGGATGGGAATCCAGCGGCCTGTCCCCGGCCGACGGAAATAGCGGATCATGTCCTTGAACCCTACCTTTTCATCCCGAGCATCTGCGGGGGCAGGCTGTTCTTTGTGCATGATAATGTTGATCAACGGCAGAGCTGTGCCAGCGGCTAAAATCAATAAGCTGGCACTCCAACCGATGTACTCATACGCGATCAGCACTAAACCGCCACCGATTAAGCTTCCTAAGAAGCCCCCACCCATTTGAACGCTGTTGCCTAAGCCGCGTTCTTCTGGCTTGAGAATGGTTACGGCCAACGCATCGGCCGCAATGTCCTGCGTGGCTGAGAATAAAGACACCAGTGCGAAGAAAACGGCTAAAATCCCCAGCTGCTCCCCGATATCGAAGAATGATGCGCCAATTAAAGAGACTATGATCAGCGTTTGTAAAACAATAAGCCAACTACGATAGTGGCCAAATCTTTTAGAGCCAAAACGGTCAACGAGTGGGGCCCATAAAAATTTAATTGACCAAACAAGCCCCAAAACATAAATCCAGCCGATCTGATCTAAGCTGGCTCCGTTGGCCCGCATGATGGCGGGAACGGCCGTGATAATGAACCCCAAACCTAAAAACTGGGTGACATACAAACCACCCAGCAGCAGCATTTTGCGCTGTTGCAGTTGATTACTAAAGTCCATTTTTCTCTCCTATTCTTAAAAAGACTTTATTAAATTAGGACTTTCGCTTAGAGACGAAAGTGATGATAATTTGTCGCGTGATTACACGTATGCAATACATTGAATATTTGATTAGTACGCCACTCAATTACACCTGTAGCAACTTGGCAGATCATTTAGATCATACAAGCCACGAT
>JBCCSO010000273.1:0-6289 GCA_039199965.1 Chloroflexota bacterium
CTTTGCCAAAGACAGCACCATGCGGCCGGAAATTGCTGTTGAAACCATGGGGCAGCCGACTGTAAACAAGCTGATTAAGCTGAAGAAAAAGTATGATCCAAATTTTTTCTTCCAAACCGATCTGTGGAATCGTATTTTTGCTCCGTTGGTCTAGTAGTTTGTAAATTATATAAGTTGAATTTCTAGTTACTGCGAGATCACCCTTCGACAGTCTGTGCCAACTCGTTGGCTTTGGAAGAACGCAGTTCTTCATGTGAGCGCAGCGGCGCTCAGGGCTCCGCCAAGAAGGGTAGCCAAAGCACCCGCACTGAGCTTGCCGAAGTGTGTCGAAGGCGGGGTCACATGTTTAAAATGCTTAGTTTACAAGTCACTAGCACTGAATTATAAATTCATAAGCGCCAGTTACCTGAAAAGAACCGGCAGGGGGCAATCTCTCAATCAGCGGAGCTGCCCACTAGGCGTGTAGTCAGGGTCACTGATTTTTGTCACTTTTTTGTCACAACATCAAAATTTTTGACACGACCGTAGCACAACCTTTGCTCATTTTTTTCGTTTATGCCTGCTAAACTCTCCAGCGGTTAAGCAAAGAGTCTAACCCCAACAAAAAAAACAAAAACACAACGGTTTTCGCCTGTGCATCTGAGGCATTCGCCCTTTTTTCAGGTTGCGCATGCGTCATTCAACATCCCATTTTTCGGAGAATTGCTATGAAAAAGCAAGGTTTAATGCTGGGACTGTTTTCAGTTACCTCATACAGTTTAAACACCCCTCTATCAAGAGGCATCATGCTTGAAGGCATGACACCTGTTACCTTACTTTTGCTGCGATTTGTCATCGCAGGGACTGTTTTTTCACTCATCATGCGGGCCAGCGGGCTTGCCAGAGCCAAGGGTGATGACAAGCCAATGGACAAGCGTGGGTTCGGGCTAGCATTGATTGCAGGCCTTATGAACGGCGTGTCTGGCGTTTTGTATTACTACGGTGTTTTGAATGTAGATGCATCAATGGCGGCCATGATTGGTGCCGCTACATACACAATTACCGCACTGGTTTTAGGATCATTCTTAACCGGGGGTCTAACACCCCACAGCATTTTGCGGCTTGCGCTGGGCTTAATCGGCCTATATTTCTTACTGGGTCCGTCTGGCGGCGATCTGAGCCTGCTGGGGGCAAGTTTAATCGCGGGTGCATCTTTCATTTTCGGCATCTACCTGATTTTTGTGCAGAAGTTTTTGAGTGATTACAACATCAGTGCCGTCTCTGAAATCAACCTTTGGGGAATCGCACTGGCTATCGTTTCGTTTTGGGTAATGGACGGAGGTCAGATTCAAGTATCATCGGCCGGTGGATGGACCGTCATCATCATTCAGGCAATTGTTGTTTCGATTTTCGGCCGCTTTTCAATGATGGCCGCCATCAAAAAGCTGGGTGGTGGTGAGTATGCCCTGCTTAGCCCGCTTGAAACCCTGCTAGCGATTCTGTGGTCAATCATATTCCTGAGCGAGACGCTTTCTACCAGCCAGAAGGTAGGCACAGTCTTTATTCTAGCCGGGCTCCTTGTATCTGGTGAATGGTTTGCAGTCTGGTTTAACCAGCTCTTTGCCAATCTGCGTATCCCAACACTGCGCAGACCGTCTTTAAAGCGAGCACCCATCACGTAAATTACACCCTTTTAATCAGTTTATAAAAGCCGCTTTCTTCAGGTCACAGAGGCGGATTTTTTATTTTCTGCTTCATCACAATTAAGCTAATCTTTCTTGACCCACCTTGGCGATCTGCTAGGCTTTTCAAATGAACAGACGCACCGGATTTATGCTCGCCTTCGGCAGCTACCTCATGTACTCAATGAACTCCCCTATTGCGCGCCAAGCGTTTTTAGACGGGATGGAGCCCAACACGCTTTTAGCCTATCGCTTTACAATCGGTGCGGTGCTATTCCATCTCACCCTACTGTTCACCAATTTAGGCAGAGCCAAAGAGGGTGAACGGCCGCTAGACCGCTCGGGTGTTTTAATTGGTGTACTGTCTGGGTCCCTCAACGGCTTAGCTATATATTTTTACTTCCATAGCCTAGATCTTCTACCTGCCTCGTTTGTGTCAGTTTTAGGGATTGGGGCTTATATTGTGATGACAATCACGCTACTCACTCTATTTGGTGAAGCATTTAGTTGGGTCAAAGGGGCGCGTCTTGTTTTAGGTATAACTGGCATTTGGCTGCTGATTGGCCCGTCTGGTGAAATTGGATCTCAGGGTGTGCTTCTGCTTTTGATGGGCAGTTTTCTCTTTGCACTGCATATGATCTCTATGCAGTGGTACTTGAGTGAGTACAACACGTGGGCGATGGCAGCCATTGTCGTAACAACAACGGCCGTTCTTTTAGTAGGGATTTGGCTAGTGCAGGGCGTCCAAACAGGTAGCTTAAACTTTGCCATACCCAGCCTATGGAGCTGGATTGCGGTCATCTTCCTAGCTGTCTTTTCAAGCTGGATCGGCCGCTTTTTCTCTTATCGCGCCATCTCTATTTTGGGAACCGGTGAGTTGGCCCTTATGACGCCGCTTGAAACACTACTGGCCATCACGTGGTCTGTTCTATTTTTAGGAGAGTGGTTGGAGCAGGCTCAGTGGCTGGGTGCAGTCTTAATTGTAGCCAGTGTAGGATTAGTCGGGTTCAAATGGTTGTTAGAGAGTTTTTCAAGCCGAAAGAAGGTGGCCGCAGCTGATTAAATAATTCGTGGATAGGATGAGCCCATTGGACATCCCATCCACAAAATACTCAGCTAGTTTGCTTCGTTGAGGCTTGCTTTTAATTCAGCTGGGGAAACCGGGCCCGCAAATCGGCCGGTGATCACACCGCTACTATCTACCACGTAAGTCCACGGTTCGCTTTGTAGTCGCCAGTCGCTAATCGGTTGCGCCACCTCAAATGTTTCAAAGTCTGCAAAAATTTCTACATGTACAAAGTCAGCACTTCCGGCAAGTTCATCCTTAACCGATTTGACCGTGCTTAACACCGGAGCACAGATTGCTGTTTGACAGTATGCTGGCGTGCTAAATGAGATAACAGTAGGCTTCCCGTTCGTCAGCGCATCATCTAGTGAAATTTGATATAGGTCTACATCGGGATCGAAATCTGAGCTAAACGTTTTAATCGTTTCAATATCGTCGCTCACCTGCGTCTGCACACTGACGGCCGTATCACCCACGTTTGGCGCAATTGCATCTTCTAGAATTGACACTGCAAACTGAGCCTCAGTTGAGCTACCATCCTCTTGAAGGATGCGTGCAAGCACCCCATACGTACCGGGATTTTCGATTTCTGGATAAAACACCCAGTATGGCACTTCATAATCTGAGTAGTTGGTGGCTGAGCCTTCCCAGACCGGTGCAGGAGACTCACCATCGATCTCTATCATCGTTAGAAATACCTGCTGTGCCCCCCGTTCCATTGCTGTGCCATCCATCAAAATAAACGGAATGCGCGGATTTCCAGCTTCAATATCGTTCGCAGGAATTAATATCTGTAGTTCAGATACGCCGGACAATCCGGTACCCAGATCAGAAGACTCTCCAAGGATTACAACATCGTCTGAGTTTTCAGACACCTCTGGGGCTTCACTTTCTGGGGAGCAAGCAACTACCCAAACGAGGGCAAAAACAATGATAAAAAGAATGTGTTTACGCATGGGTCCCGATAGTATCAGAAGTGGCAGATACGGGACCCATGGTTAAGCGTTTATTTAGGCTCTTGTGATGATCTAAGAGTAGACCCAGAGGCGATTCAACAGTCTAAATACCGTGTCGACGTCATGATGTCAACACAGTATCTAAAAATTAATTCCTTTACCGGCTCTCAACAAAATTGTGGGTGATTAGCAAGTTATCAAATCCAGCCATGTAGGCATCGGTTTCTTCATCTTTTATCGCCACAAATTCCACGTCACCAATGGCAGGCAGATCGCCTTCAAACGTACCCAAGTAAGCCTCATTGACAAAAAAATCAACCGTATTGTTTGAAATTTCTATTTGGATATTGTTAATGCCCCCCTCTGTGTTGATGGCCGCGTTGTATTTGTTGGCATGAACGTTTAGTGCCCGGCGCGTTTGCTGCTCAATCGTAAACCGGCCGTCATTGTGCAAATACAGCGCTAGATACTCTCCTGTGGTGCGATCTTTGCGCAGGCGCACCCCGTAACCGCCACCCAAGGAACCGCCCAACCAGCGGCTGCTGGCCACCAGCACAAAGTCGTCAAATTCCAATCCCGGTTTTGCCCAAGCTTCCCCCGAGTAAATATTGTCTTCTAGCAGCAACCCATCCCCAAAAAAGCTTGACTGATTGGGTGGGCTAAATGTCCACTGACCGCGAACATTGGAAAAGTCTTCTCGTAAAATAACGGTACTTGCAGAGAGATCTTGCGGATTCTTCAGCGGTAGATTGTCGTTGAACGGATTTTGATTTTGGTTCATTACCACAAACACCCCTTCCCCCTGAAAAATGTAGTAGCCTAAAATCGTTAGACCCGCAATCAATAAAATTGATACGATATTCCGTCCTCTAAACCAACGACGGATTCTGTATAAAAATGGTTCTCTTGAGTTGCCGGATGCTGTATTTGACATAAAGTAAATTATATCAGTTTAACTAGCACTATGACCAGTGGTAGAATGGTTACCACAACCAATTTCACCAAGGGTGCCTCAGTTAGGCCAACCGCAAAAAGTAAACTGATCTTGTGTGAAGAAAAATAGTGGCTGGCTCAAGCAAAGGCTCGATTTTTGATAATTTTAATTCAAAAGACTTCATGGCTTTCGCCTAAATCAGGCTCACATGGAAATCAAAGCAGTTGATCAAATAGAAAAATCTGAAGAGTGGCGCGCCCTAATTTTATTGCTGCCGGGGCAAAAGCTGGGGCTGATCGGCCGTTTAACACATGACATTGTCAGCAGCTGGCGAGGTGAGCTATTTGTAGCCGTTGCCGAAAATCCCTATGCCTCAGGATCGGCCGTTAACCAAACACTGCGGAATGCAGCTACAGAAGCAGAGGCGGCCGACATCGAAATCAACTGTTTCATTGCATTAAACGGAAACGCAACCGAGCAAAAAAGAAAACTTGACCAACTTATTGATCGGGGATCAATTGACATGATTATGGTGCAAAACTCGAAACGCACCACTGAGCTAACCAGAGGAGTCAACTGCGACGTGGGCGTTGTGCGCGGATCGGTCGACATGCTCAATGTTGACATGAAATCGGCCGGGGTCAATAAGATTCTAATGCCATCTGCAGGTGGGCCCAACACAATCTCTGCCTTGGGGCTTTTAAGACCTTTTACCCGACGCAGCGAAATCACCACGCTATTTGTGGTTGATGAGAATCAGGGTGAGCACGGAAAAGATGAGGCGCGAAAACTGGTTGATGATATTTTACACGTTGCCGATGTAGAAGACTCAGTTGAGTCGATTATTGCCACGGCCGAAGATACCACTGACGGAATTATTGAAGAGGCAGGAAAAGACTACGACCTCGTTATGCTTGGTGCCACTGAAGATGCACTTAGCCGTATTTTGTATGGTGACATCGTTCGATCTGTTGTGCGGGAATGCAAAACGCCGGTTGTTATTATGAAGCGGGCCAGCAGCCGCAACATTCGGCGTGAAAAGCTCAACTGGCAAATTCGGCGGTTTATGCCCAACCTAAGCCGTCAATCGCGCAATGAAACCTACGTGCGCATTCGGCGCAATTCTCGGCCGGAAATCAGCTTTTACGTGCTAATTGCGCTTTCGGCCGCCATTGCTGGCTCGGGATTGCTGCTCGACAGTCCGGCCGTTGTGATTGGGGCAATGCTGGTTGCCCCGCTGATGTCGCCCATCGTGGGCGTGGGTCTGTCAATGGTTCTAGGAGATACAAACTTTCTAAGGACCGCGCTCACTGCCATCATTCGAGGCGTGCTGCTGGCGGTTTTTGTGGGCATGATGATCGGGCTGGCACGCTTAGGCGTGGATCAGCTCCCGCCAGAGGTGCTGTCTAGAACCTCGCCAAGCCTACTGGACTTGGCTGTAGCGCTATTTTCGGGCTTTGCAGGTGCATATGCCCTGTGCTACTCACAGGCGGCCGGGGCTTTGCCGGGTGTATCAATATCGGCCGCGCTGGTGCCTCCGCTTGTTTCGGCCGGCATTACGTTTACAGTAGGCGTTGGGCGGATTTTGGGCTTCGGTGATCCGGGCCAAGTTGAGCAAGCATGGGAACATCTTATTCCGGCCGGTGGCGCGATGCTACTGTTTGGGACCAAC
>JBCCSO010000274.1:0-6284 GCA_039199965.1 Chloroflexota bacterium
CCCCCCAATCGGCCGTTCCGTTGGTCCCTTGGGTGGGGCGATAAAGCATTTGGGAGGCGTAAGCGACTGTTCCATCGTATTCGTCCGTCACAGGCACGATAGGAACGTAGGCCACCAAATCGCCTGAGTCAGTGTCAAGGTCTTCAACCGTAATGCTGAACGGGTCGAGCTGGTCGCTGTCGATCCATGTGTCAACCGATTCACCCAAAACGCGGTCGGCCGACGCTGTCGCCGTAATCGGCAGACTGGCGTAGTGACTGTCTGTGTAGGGCATGGTGATTTCAAGCATCGGCACCAGACGGATATCCCCGTTGGCCGCATTGTCATCATCGCTTTGGATGGCGCTGTTTTCGGTGCTGGCCCACGTGGTGTCTAGGTAGCGGGTAATTTGCCCGTCTGTGTCGTTGGTCGGCCAGTCAAGCACGTGGTTGTAGAGGTTTAGGTTGTCGCTAGCGTTTGGCCGGAACTGCAGATCAAGCAGCACTACTTTGTCCTCTTCCAAGTTTTCAGCGCTGAACAAAAACGGATTCTCGTAATCAAAATCAGTTTCAACATAGGTGTTGACCGATAAGTCTTGATCGTCTGGCACCCCGTCATTGTCGTTGTCATCGTCAAACAAATCTGGCACCAAGTCGCCGTCTGTGTCTGGGCAAACACCGTTTGCATCGTAGCCTTCCGAAGCTTCAAACCAAACCAAACATTCAGCACCGTCGAGGATGCCGTCGTTGTTGGTGTCATCATCGTTAAAAGCGGGATACCAAGTCTGGCCGTTGTACTCAAATCCACCAATTTCTAAATTGTCTGCCAGACCGTCTTGGTCGGTGTCGCTGTAGAGGGGCGATGAGCCAAGGTCGATGACCTCAATGCCATCCGTCAGGGTGTCTCCGTCTGTGTCTGTGGGGTCCGCAACCCCTTCACAGGCGTCAGAACTGTTGTATTCTGTGCTGTTGAGCGTGTAAGCGCAGGTTCCCCACAGCTCTTCATCTGCGTTAGACAGTCCGTCTCCGTCATTGTCGTCACTGTCTACAAAATCTTCAGATGAATTTAGTGACAAGCTGGCGCTCAAGCTTTGTTTGATTTCAACCGCGTCCGCTTTGACCACGTCAGATTCGAGCGGGCTTGTATGCGGGTCCCACGTGCTGGTTTGAAGCTCCTTTTTGGCATCTTGCAGGGCGGTGGCTTCTTCACGCTCTGCGGTTTTTTGTCGCTCGTAAGCGGACAGGTTGTCACCAAACGCATGAGCCTGCTCTGCCCGAATCATTTGCGGCACAATCATCGACATGATAAGGGTCAATGACATAATCAGATGGAATTGGCGGGTGTGCCAGTAGTGAAAAATCAGCAGCACGGTTAGGGCTGAAGCCGCAGCGACCAAGATCGTCAACAGGCTGATTTCAAGTCCGTTTGAAATTTCAGCTTTGTGTAAGTTAACCCACTCTTTGGGTGAGTCCCAGAAGGTGAAGGCGGCCACAGCGGCCGCTGTTTCGATTTTTGACTGATCAAACCCGATAAAGTCGGTGGTAATGTCTGATACCGCCCGGCCGGTTTCTCTGTGGGCAGGCACATCCAGATTGACGGTCATCCGCACCGGCAGCCCGTTTTCATCGAGCCAGATTTCACCCGTACCCATCGCCTGCGCATAAATATCGGCCGTGCTAAAGCGAATGCCGGGTGGGAGCGAGCCAAACTGCTGCAGATGTTCGCGCATCTGCTGCTCCATGTGGCTGGCGTACGCATCACTGTCTAGTTCAAACGTGTAGCGGTCGTAGTTAACGGTGTAGTCTCCCAACTGGCGGCTTTCTTGCCCGCTTGCGGCCACATTTTTGATGGTTTTGAGGAAACCAAGCGGGTCACGGCCGGGGGCGAACAGGCTGGATAAATCATCCATTTGTTCCCATTCACCACCCCCTACGCGGCCCAATGTCATGCCGTTTTCAACTTTAATTGACACCCCCCGGTCAGGATGGCGGCCGCTATCTTGCCAAAGCGTCATTTCAAGCAGGTCTTGTTCCTGATCGATTTGCCCCACAATGGCCAAGTAGTCTGTGCTGGGCTGACGGCCGCTGTTGGTCAGCTTCGGGGCCGGATACTGGGTATGCTCGACGGTCGTGTCGTACTCGTATGTACCGCTGGCAATGGCTGCTTGCCAAGCTTCAAAAAGCACCTCTTCTGGGGACAGTTGG
The DNA here is from genome assembly GCA_039199965.1 of Chloroflexota bacterium. Lineage (GTDB taxonomy): Bacteria > Chloroflexota > Anaerolineae > Promineifilales > Promineifilaceae > WTJY01. Next base: position 2,184 of record JBCCSO010000274.1, read on the forward strand.
GCAGGCTCTGCTGACCGATTCAACATGGGTTGGAGCTTCGACCACATACGCGGGGTCGACACAATCAGGGTCAGGACAACAACAGGAAAAAGCCAAAGGCGAGTTGAAAAATGAGACATAATAAATTCACTAGTTATAAAGGAACGACCAACTAGCTGGAGCGATTAGTTGGAACACGTTCCTGACGTTTGGGCCCAAATGCATAGGGCAATTAGATTGTTTTATTTAGGGGGCACAGGACATTTCGGCTAAAAAATTATCTAGCAGAAATTTGCATTTGCTAACGATGAACCCTCCGGTTCAATCAATCGCGGGCATCATAGCGTGGCAAAGATTATGAAAAGTGACAAAACGGGGAAATTTTGAATGGCAAGCATAGTTATTTGGTACTTACGCGCTTTGGGGAGGTCACAAAAAGAGGGATAATTGTATCCGTATGTTTGTCCCCGTTTTGTCACTTTTTAGCTTCACTTCCTGATACCATCAGCAGCAGGAATTGGTCAAGGCGATCACCAATCAGGCGATATTTGCTTGGCACCCTCTTCGATCATCCTATGTACGCACCAATTCATTTCACACAACACACATCAGAAAGAAAGAATCATAAAGAGGCTTGAAAATGAAGAAAATATTGATTGTGGATGACAACCCAAAGATCCGCATCATGGTGAAAGAGCTTTTGACAGAGCAGGGATACGCCACCTTAATTGCCAAAGACGGACAAGAGGCGATCGAGCTGCTGCAAACTGAGCAGCCAGACCTCATGCTTCTGGATGTCAAAATGCCCAAGGTCGATGGATTCGCTGTTATTCGGCGAGTCAGAACCTTTTCAGACGTATCGATCATTATGCTTACCTCAAAAAAGGGGGAGCAAGATGTGATTAAAGGTTTTGACCTAGGGGCAGACGATTACATCACCAAGCCGTTTCGCTTGCGAGAGCTCTTGGTTCGCGTGCGGGCGGTGCTGCGCCGTGGGGCTCCGGGCGGTGAAGAGGCTGAGATTGTCCATATTGGTGACATTCAGCTTAACAAACAGATGGGCTTCTTTTCTTTGTCGGGAAACGAGATTCAGCTCACCCCCATCGAATTTTCCCTCCTCCGATATCTATTTGATGCGGCCGGCCAGCTGAAATCTCGCTCTAACATCAGCACCTACCTGCTTGAAAACGGTTTTAGCGGCTCTGAAGACTCGATCAAACATCACATTCGCCGGCTACGCGAGAAAATCGAGGAGGACCCCAAAAATCCACAGTATATTGAAACCACTTACGGACTTGGCTATCGGTTTAAATCCCCTAATTAAATCAGCCTTACGTTTTATTGTGGATTCAATAGAGCTTGTGACTCAAGCCATCCATGATAAGACAGATTTTTTCTAACTCTTTGCGCCTTAAATTGATGACCGCCTATGGGCTTCTGTCGGTTTTTGCCATCTTATGTGTCTATGCAATGGTCTGGATCATCCTCTTTATGGGGGGATCAGTCTTGTACAACATCCAGCGTTTAAACAAGGTGGAAGAGGCCCTCATTGCCCATTTAGAAGCAGGAGGAGAGCTAAATGAGTTTAATGAATTTTTTGTCAGAGAAGTGATTCAGGGGCCGGTTGCCGCTATCCCCCAGCCAAGACCTCCGATCATTATAGATGGTGAAGTTGTTCGTCCTGAACGCCCCTTGCGACCCACCCCCTCACTTGCAGGGGATCAGGCCAACCTTGGCCCGCCTCCCCCACGTCCCCGAGCTGCACTAAACGATACAAGCTCTTTTGGCGTTGTTGATCTTAAAAGAAGGGTAGTTCAGTCCTTTGCAGGCAATAGATATGGTGATGTAGTACCGGACGATTATGAAGGGACGATCCATCCGGTCACCATAGATGGAGAATTGGTTGCCTACATCTATACCGGCTCCCGCTTTGATTGGATTGTGGGACCAGAGGGGGTAAGTGGGCGAGTCATGTCGAGTGCTTTGCTAGTTCTTAGTCGGAGCTTCCCCATTTCACTGGTTTTAGGGGCGCTTTCAGCCATCGGGATTGGTTGGATATGGGCGTCCCTGTTGATTGCGCCTATTGTTAGGCTCAGAGATGCGGCCGCAGAAGTTTCGTCTGGCTCTCTGGGGGGCATATTGCCTGTCAAAACACAGGATGAAATGGGACGCTTGACGTCATCTTTCAACCAAATGTCTACGGCTTTGGCCAATGCAACGAAAGCCAAGAAGCAGCTCACTATGGAAATTGCCACGACATTAAACAGCCCGATGGATGCTACATTTCAGATGATTCAGGAGATTCGCGCAGACAAATCACAAATGACACCCCTTCAGCTCCGGAAAATTGTGAGAGAGCTGAACCAGATGGATCAACTAATTGAGGATCTTAATTTGCTGTCCCAAATTGATACCAATCGACTTGAGCTGAATATCCAAACTATTGATGCCCGATCTTTTTTGGAAGAGCTGGCTGAAGAGTTTGAGACCAATGAAACCGATCAGGCGCTTGTCGTAGACTTTGAGCCATCAGATCGATTCTATTCAATTCAGACCGACCGAAGCTTTTTAAAACATGCCTTAATCAAACTGCTGCGCAGTGCCTTTATGCAAACTGAATCTGGTGATCAGGTTGCGTTAACCGTGGGTCTAAATTCTGAAGGATTTGTAACCTTATTCATTCGCTTGATCGGGTTTTCTAAAGATGGTGGCAACGCCCCTGATCTAAATGACAATGACGGCCAATCCAATCTTGATAAGAAAGGAGATTCAAACAGTAACGAATTGGGGCTAACCATTTCTGAAGAGCTGATCGGAGCGCTGGGTGGCACAATCCGCATAGCATCACAGTTAGGCAATCAGCAAAATTTCTTTGATATTGCGCTCCCGGCCGGTCAGACGACATGAGATATCTATCTATTCAAACCAAGCTGTTGCTGTCTTTCTTTGTTGTCTTCTTCGGCGCCATCGTGGTCTCGGTCGTCTACTTTTGGTTGGCGTACCCAGGAGTGCGCGTTGAGCTAGATGAAGCGCAAAGAGTGGAAAGAATCTCAGCATTGATGGAGGACTACTACATTCAAAACGGAGAGATTGATGGGGTTGGAGAGAATCTGATTCGGAGGTTAGGACGCATTTCAGGGCCTCCCTCTTCCTCTACTGGCGTTCCGGTGATGCTTGAGGGTTTAGAAATGATTGGGGCTGACGGGGCTGCATTGCTCCCCTTTGAATCCTATCAAATTGGTGATTTTGTCGATGAAAAGTTTGTTGAAGATTCACATGTGGTTCGTGTTGAGGGAGAGATAATCGGATACATTGGCCGTGAGCCAATTGCTGACGATATTCAACTGTCTTATTTTGGACGGGCGAGCCTTGTTGCCACTGTCCAAGTGCTCAGTATTGCCGCACTGCTGACCATCATCCTGACTACCAGCATTGCTTACTTCCTCTCTCGCCGTTTGGCCCAGCCAATACTGGCACTGACTCAATCCACAGAGCAAATGGCTCAAGGGGATCTTTCTATTTCGGTCCCTGTTGAATCTACAGATGAATTAGGCGAGCTCACCCGTTCATTTAATCAAATGAGTGCTGACCTAGATGTTGCGTTCGAGAATCGGAAACGCATGACGGCCGAAATCGCGCATGATTTGGGAAATCCGCTGCAGGTGGTTTATGGATATGTTGAAGCGATGGAAGACGGCTTGATGGAGCTGACACCCGAGCGTTTTGAAACAGTTGTCGTCGAGTTAGAGCGTCTAAAACTGATGATCGATGATCTCAATCTCTTAGCTCAAGCTGATGCAAAAACCCTTCAGCTTGAAATTGGCGCGGTGGATGTGAGCAAACTCCTGACGCATATGCAAGAAAGCTACACCCCTCTGGCTCAGTCCGACAGCATCGAAATCAAGATTGAGCAAGCATTTTCAGGCAAGTCATTATTTGTACAGGCGGATCGGGCTCGACTGATCCAAGTTCTGGGGAACTTACTTAGCAACGCCCTGCGCTACACCCCAACCGATGGGACCATACTTTTAAGCGCTACCGCAACAGATGATAGGGTCACCCTCGCTGTGCGGGACAGCGGCCGGGGGATTGAGCCTGAGCACCTTCCCTACATTTTTGAGC
>JBCCSO010000275.1:0-6282 GCA_039199965.1 Chloroflexota bacterium
AAGTTTTGATTGAGCAAATGTCGGCCGAAATTGGGTCGGCCGCTGAGCCGCTGGTTGAAGGCAACTTGATCGTGGTCAAGGGTGGCCCTCACGGCACCATCACCCGTGGCGAAATACTCGCGGGTGTAGCTGTTGATTAGCGTGGGCTGAAAAGCGGTTTGGAGCACAGGCTGCCATGCTTGGTCAGCTGTGGTTCTGATGGTTTTCAGAATGTCTGCATACGGCCAGGACCAGTTGATTGTGCAATTTAAACGCTGCTGATTTTTGTCACCCAGCAAACCGGCTTTGCATTTTAATTCCAACACTGGGTTGTTCGTAGGTTCGCTGATGGGCCCATACCAGCGCAGCCTGAGCTTTTTCCGTTCAGCGATCCCGGACAGATTTCCGTGATAGCTCTGCAGGTTTGGCGTGTCAAAATAGAGGCTGTTGACCCGTCTTTTTTCATAAGTTTTCAAAAATCCGGCCGGGTGGAGCCTAATCCACTGTCGCGCTTGAGCCAACTGGTGGTTATCACAGGTCAGCTTAAGCTCATAGCGTAAGTTGCTGATTTCAGGACGTGACATCGGTTTGACTTAACCCGCTAACGAGTTGTCCTGCTCAACAAAGCTGAATTCACTCTGCGGAAAGCTGTCGCTCAGCCCATCCATCAGATTTGAAACGGTGTCGCTGTTGGCTTGGTTAATCAGATAAGTTGCATGCAGGCTATCACCTATCTGATCAACCCGCCTCAGATCAACTGCAGCCCCTTGAGCTTTAAGAAACGCATCAATCTTTTTGAATGCCCCATCACTTTTGCTTATCGATATATTGAAATAGAGGTTGTTTCTGGTTGTCTTAGGTGATAGCAAATGTTGAACCAGCAAAAAGCCCATGATGATGCCAACCGCCACAACCGTTGGCCAGCGCTGATCAGCCCCCAGCCCTAAACCAATGGCGATGGTTAGGAACAGATAGACCAACTCCTCAGGCTCTTTGATGGCGGTTCGAAAACGGACAATTGAGAGCGCACCTACCAATCCCAAAGACAGTGCCAGAGACGTTTTGACGATTGAAATGATCAGCACGATGATGAGTGCAAGAACAGGAAGAATACGGGCAAGCTTGACTCTGTTTGATAGCGATTTTCCGTAGTTGATGTAATACCATGAAACGACGCTTGAAAGTATGATACTTAGAAGCAAGTTGATCGCTAAACTGGTTAAAGATAAAGGGGAAAATGATGCGAGGTTTAAAAGCTCTTCCATAAAAAGTCTCCGTTGAGATTTTTTTATTTTAGCCTCAAACTTGCATTTTGCAGAATGTGTAAGGATGACGCACGATGCCAGCAAAACAGAGGTCTGTTTGCAGTGTTGCGCGCTGTACGGTTAAATGACTAATCCAACCTGTAACTATGAATTCACTCAAACATAAATTGCTAAGTCTCTCAACGCCATTCTCTATGTTGTCACAAGTAAAGTCATTGATAAGCGTATCAAAAAATTGTTTATGCGTTTTGACGTTACGATTTTGACCGTAAATATCGGTCAGGAAGGGGCCAGAGCTTAAAAAGCATGTCAGACAAAACTGAATCAAAGCAAGGTGCAACCTGATCGTAAAGAGTGCGTAATGTCATGCATTCAAAGGGGAAACCCACCTGAAAAACGAATAGCAAGCAAATTTTTAAAATGGATGCCTTGACATGTGATCAAAGGCATTGGAGTTCGACGAGATGACAAAATACGAAGACTTAGAAAACCAGCTGGCTGAGCTGCCCCATATCAGCTCTCACCAAGTAAAGCAGTGGGTGAACCTACAGCAAACCATCGACAAAAGCAGAGATTATTTGGTTTATTCAGTACCAGAAGCTCAGGCAAGTGTAGAGCAGGCAAAGCGAATTTTAGAGCAAAAGACTTGGACACTTGTGTTCTTTGGTGGTACAGGTGTTGGTAAAAGCACGCTTATTAATTCGCTTCTCGGCCGCAATTTGTTACCAACCGGTGCCGTTACTGCAGTAACCGGTACTATTGTGTATATTGAGCAAGCCCCTGAGGGCGAACGAGAGTCATTAACACTATCTTATTGGTCACGGCAAGAATTTGTTGAGCGCGTCATCCGGTTATGCGGATTGGCAGAAATCCCACCATTCGATATCACAAATTCAGGTGAGCGCGAGCAAGCAAGATTTGATATTGAAGGCATTCTAGAGGCCAATCGAGATGCTGCTAAAACAGAACGTGATGAGTATCTTGAAATTTTGATTGATTGTTTGGCTACCTACAATAATCACCAAAACCTATTTGAGTCTGATCAGCCAGCCCCGGCCGTTTTTGATTTGAATGATGAAACCGCTCTAACTCACCTGCGCGAGGATGGCTTCAAAGATTCAGATCAGCGTCAGATACTCTTGGTGAAATCGGCCACCTTCAAGATTCAGCCAAAAGATGGTGTCCCAAATCTATTGATGGGCGGCTACTTACGAATTGTTGACGTTCCTGGGTTGGGCGCAGGGATGCGTTTACATGAAGAAATCACGCTTGAAGAGATGAAAAAGAAAGACGCAATGATTGTGCTGGTTACAGACGCCGGCCGCCAGCGTGTTGATGAAATGAAATCTCTGGCGGCCGTGCACTGGGTTAAGGACAATCGTCTTTTTGGCTTACGCGGTGCTAGTTTAGACGATGCCTCTGGCAAGATTTTTGTAGCAATCAACGGTGCAAACGTCCGTCAAGCCTATGACCGCTTAAATTCGGGGACAACCGGCGACAGCGAAGTAAAAGAAGTTTTGCGTCATATCGCACCAAATTACTGGGAGCGGTACAACCATCGCGGCCGGAACGGCAAGCCATATTTTATGGTGATGACGCCACCAGCCCTTTACCTTCAAGATTCAGAGAATGCGCCAAGTGAATTTGAAAGTGAAACAGAGCGCATTATGTCTGCCTTTTCAGATCAGCTCAATTTGCCATCTGATGCGAAATTAAGCGACCCTGAAACGGTTGAGGCGCTTATGCAGCTTAGCGAAATTCCTATGCTGCGCACCGCTTTGGCGGAGTACATCCAAAATGAGCGCATTGCCAGCCAGCTTAAAGAAGCATCGACCCGCGTACGGAAAGCGATTAGCGAGTTGCGGATGCACTACGAAAATCAACTGGCTGATCGTGGCGTATACCCGCCATTTAACCTAGGATGGGAATCTCTACAGCAAAAACGGTATGAAAACTTGTTGCGCCGTATGCAGAAAGAGCTCCCACGTACATTCCACGGTGCCCTGCTTGATTTAAGCAATCGCACTAACACAGACGGCCGCTTCCGCAGCTTGCTGGCTCCCAGCATCAGCAGCGTCAAGGCCAACGTCCAAGAAACCATTCGCAGGGAAATTGATGAACTGCTGGATGGGTACGGCACAGAACAGTGGGACGACCGCGATGTGACCTATGACAACTTGGTCTGGGGGACCAGTGGCATTGAATTACCTATCCGACGCATACTGTTCCAAGTTGAAATCGTCATGCAGCAGGCCGTTTCCCGCTTTATGCCAAGCGTCGCTGAAGTTGTAGCGCGCGAGCTTCGTCAAACGCTTGAAACCCATGAGCTTAAAACACGCTTAACCCGCGCTGAATACGGGCAAGAGTATGCTTATACTCTGGCGAGTGTGCCCGGTGAAGCATTTGATCTTGAAAATGCGTACGAGGCAATCATCGAAAGTGTGGTTCAGAAGTTCCGCGAAGTGGTTGAGCACGCCACGATGTATGAGCTGATGAAGCCAGAGCGTTCGATTCAGTTCAAGCTAGACGCAGCTGAATCGCTATCCTTGCCGACCAACGAGCGTATTTTGGATATTGCTCTGAACGGTACACAGGCGGTCCAGGCTGAACTGGCGGCCGCTGCTGAAAAAGCTGGTATTGCACCAAACGGTGCGGTTCCGGCTCAACCCAGCACACCTCCGGCCGAAGCTGAAGCCGGTATTGAGATCAATATTTTAGGCAATCAGCCAGATGACTTGACGATAAACTTTGCTGACGAAGCAGAGGGCATCGCGGTACAAGGCATTGATTTGGGTGAAACTGAGCACAATTACGCTGATCGTTTGGACGATGTAGCAGCAAAATCACGTGAGCTTTTCGGTCAAATTGTAGATGATCTGTTCAGCGACGATGAGTTGCTACCCCGGCTGCGCCGCTTGTTCTGGATGGAAGCAACCAAAGCGGAACAGACCCTGAACGAAGATGTCATCCGGCCGCTATTGCGGAATCACGATCGGGCCATCACCGATGATGACTTGCGTACAGCGATGGAAATTGACCTTGAGTCAGTGTCTGACATTGAAGGTATGATGCGGATTTGGGAAGGTCTGAACGGGCTCGAAAATGAAATGATGGTGTAGGCCTATCATGCTAAGACTCTGCTGAAAAAAGACCTGACAGGTTTCTGTTACCGTTGTTTCCTGCGGTGAGAGGCAGATTTTTAAATCTGTCAGGTCTCAAAAACACCTTTTTTCAGTGGGCTCATGCTAAATTAAATAGACCAGTCAAAGGCTGCTCCAAATGGGGCAGCCTTTTTTGTTTCAATAGGATTAGTTTCACTCCCTTACCTAAACAAAATGTTACAAAATAAGAACAAACTCCTAATCACGTAAGTATCGATCTTAAAGTGTTGTCAGTTCTCGTGGATGGGGGCTAGACATAAATTAAAAAACAAGAAACTGAGAAAAGAGATATGACAACCTTACAGCAAACAAAAACAAATTCTGAGAAGTCGTTTTTAGAGCGGCACTGGCAAAAATTAGTTGCCTTGGCCCTGTGGGCATCGGTTATTGGGTTCTACATTTATTATCAGCAAAGCAATAACCTAACCGTTGAAGAGATGGCTCAGCAATTGGCTGAGTTAATGACCTCTCAGTGGGGTGCATTGATTTTTATTGCAGCGTACTTAATCCGGCCGCTGATCTTCTTTTCAGCCACAGTGCTTACTATTTTGGCTGGTGCAATCTTTGGGCCGGTTTGGGGTATTGTTCTTACCGTACTTGCCGCAAACTCCAGCGCGATGATCGCTTATACTATCGGTCGGTTCTTTGGTGATGACATCATTGATGAAGAACATGAAACCAGTCTGTTGCAAAAGTATGGAAAACGGATGCGTGAATCTAGCTTCAACACAGTTTTCATTATGCGCCTCATTTTTCTCCCATATGACCTCGTTAATTACTTGAGCGGATTCCTGAAAATTGATTGGAAAGCCTATCTGCTAGCTACCGTTTTGGGTTCTATTCCGGGCACTATCTCATTTGTGCTGTTCGGCAGCTCAATTGACATTAGCGAAGGCTTGGGCAACGCAGAGTTCAATCCTTGGGCATTTGGAGCAGCAATCGCTATTTTCTTGGTTAGCATTGGAATCTCGCGGGTTGTAAAAGCAAGAGAAGCCAAACAGCAAGAAGAAGCCTAAACGTAAACTATAAGCAAAGTCAGGTACTGGTGAGGAAACCAAAATGAGTATAGAAGTTTTACCGATTGAAGATCAATACAATCAGAAACTGATTGAAAATGTACACCCCACAGACTGGGTGAACCCAACCCCAGATGGCAAATATAACTTGGTTGTTATCGGTGCAGGATCGGCCGGATTGGTAGCAGCCAGCGGCACGGCCCAATTAGGTGGCAAAGTTGCTATCATTGAAAAAGGATTGATGGGTGGTGACTGCTTGAACTATGGCTGTGTTCCGTCAAAAGGGATTATTCGGGCGGCAAAAGCGGCCGCAAGTGTGAGTCATGCGGGTCAATTTGGCATCAACGTGCCAGATGGTGTTACCGTCGATTTCAACACGGCCATGGGGCACGTTCGCAAAGTTCGTTCAGATATTGCACCACATGACTCAGCCAAACGCTACACAGATATGGGAGCGGATGTGTACTTCGGTGCCGCCGAATTTACGGGCCCAAACACGGTTGAAGTAGGCGGGCAAACGCTTGAATTTAGCAAAGCACTTATTGCTACTGGTTCTCATGCCGCCCATATTCCAATCCCCGGCCTAGCTGAAACTGGTTACTTAACCAATGAATCTGTTTTCAATTTAACTGAACAACCTGAAAGTCTGGCCGTTATCGGAGCAGGCCCGATTGGGAGTGAGCTAACCCAATCATTCCAGCGATTGGGTACACAGGTTAGTTTGATTGACTTAGCGGATCACATCCTGCCGCGTGAGGATGCTGATGCGGCCGAAATTGTGCAAAACCAGCTTGTTGAAGATGGCGTTGAGCTGATTCTTGGCGTACGGACTGAGTCTGTCGCTTTCAACAGCGAAACAGG
>JBCCSO010000276.1:0-6263 GCA_039199965.1 Chloroflexota bacterium
CAGCTGACATCAGCGGCGAGCAGTTCTTGAACGCGATGATCGACCTTGGGACCGTAACCGGTATGGGGATTGCGCCAGTTAATATAGACGACACGCAGCGCGCATCACGCACGCTACAGGTTGGCTGCTGGAGTGCAGATGCAGACGGTAGCTTGAGCTTCGATATTGTCTCTGATACCTTCGAAGCACCAGACACTGCCCCGTACCCAGAGGGTTAAGGCCCGTACCCAGAGGGTTAAGGCTCGTACCCAGAGGGTTAAGGCCCTATCCAAAAGGATAGTTTTCGAAATGTCGGCCGATTTGATCAATGATCGGCCGATCAAATTACACATTCGGCTCCTCCATAGAGCATGTGCAAAAGACCAGTCAGGGTTCAAAGCCCTGACTGGTCTGACGTTATCTACCCTACTCTGGAAATTTCCGTAATCTTTTTCCTGATTAATCTCCAGAATAGCCCTAATGCTCGTTGTATGGTTTATTTGACGAAGAATTGGATGTAGAGACTGTGAAAATTTGAAGATGAGCCTTCTGATAAGAGACAGTACAATTGGCTATACCGATCCCACTAACAATCTATAGGAAGGAAGAGAATATATGCAAGATAAAGATCTGAAAGCGGATAGGGTGGGAATGATTTACACCTTGCCTGATGGCGGTTCAGTCGAAGCGTTGAAAAATGTTTCATTTGAGCTGGAGACCGGCCGCATATTGGCCTTACTAGGTCCATCTGGCTGTGGCAAAACCACTCTCCTCAACATTCTGGCCGGTTTCTTGGCACCCACGAGTGGTGAGGTCACGCTTGACAGCAAACAGATTGAGGGTCCGGGTCAGGACCGAGGGATGGTTTTTCAGCAGGGGGCTTTGTTTGAGTGGCTGTCTGTCGCAGAAAATGTAGGCTTTGGCTTGAACATGAACATGGATTTTAGTGAACGCGCACTGCGTATCGGCCGAAATTGGCTCATCAACATCATCCATATCGTGACAGCGGTTGTGATCTTTGGCATATTTGTATCGTTGCTGTCCGCCATCGTTGTCAATACGCCGCTCAGGGTCTATGCGCTCATTAATAACTTGGCATTTGTCTACATCACGTCTGTGTTAATTACACTGCCTATCTTGCGCTACATTGTGCCACTCTCAAATGAGTGGATGACCCAACGGTTCAAAACGCAAAAAGAGAAAGACAGTCGCGAAATTGTAGACGGCTATTTGGATACGGTTGGATTAAGCGGCTTTGGAGACAAAGCGGTTTATGAATTGTCCGGCGGTATGCAGCAGCGTGTGGCTCTGGCTCGCTGTTTGGCCAATGACCCTGATGTGATCCTAATGGATGAGCCTTTGGGCGCTTTAGATGCGCTTACGCGTGAAAAAATGCAGGGATTGATTCTGAAGCTGTGGAATGAGACCGGTAAAACAATCATCCTTGTTACCCATAGTGTGGAAGAAGCCCTTTATTTGGGGGATCGCTTGTTTGTGATGGCGCCTCGTCCCGGCCGGATTGAAAAAGAGTACGATCTCCCCTTTGCTAAAATGGGACTGACGGCCGATGCGCGTGAACTCAAAACATCACCAGAATTTATTGAAAAACGTGAAGAAATTCTGTCTCTAATTTGGGAGATGGAAGAAGAAATTATGGGACGCCAAGGGGAGGTTTTATAAAATGGCACAGCAAACAGAAAAAAGTATGGCAACTCGCATTTTAGCGAGCTTGGGGCTTGCGCGAGTCGGGACAACTGAGCGGAAAACCGTCACCTTTGGTGATGGTTCGGCCGTGACCGGTAGCACCTTCTGGAGCATCATGGCAATTTTGATTTTGCTCACGCTTTGGATCTTGTCTGCTCGAAATGAATGGACCGACCCTGAATTTCTACCCGGCCCCGGCTCTGTTTGGGAGAAGTACCTTGAGGTTGCGATTGAAGGGTATCGGCGGGTGACGCTGGGTGAGCATGTGCGCGCCAGCTTGTCACGTATTTTGTGGGGCTTTGGGTATGGTTGTTTGATCGGTATTCCCATGGGTTTGGCAATGGGGCTATCAAATACCTTGCGCGGTATTTTTGACCCGATTGTTGAATTTTTCCGGCCGATTCCACCTTTGGCTTTTATTCCCCTTGTCATTATCTGGTTTGGCATTGGTGAAGAGTCAAAACGGCTTCTCCTGTTCTTAGCCGCTCTGTGGATTATGGTGATTGCTGCCCGGTCAGGCGTTTTGGGTGTGAAGCTATCAAAGGTTCATGCTGCTTACTCGCTAGGCGCCTCACGATGGCAGGTTTTACGGTATGTGATTCTGCCCAATGCTCTCCCTGAAATATTTATCGGGATGCGGGTGGCGCTGGGCGTTTGCTGGGGAACCTTGGTCGCGGCCGAATTGCTGGGCGCTCAAGAAGGGCTAGGCCAGATGATTTGGGTGGCTCAGAAATTCTTCTTAACTGAAATTGTGATCATCGGTATCGTCCTCATCGGTATTATCGGTGTGGCAATGGACGTTTTGATGCGTGTTTTAGAAGGCTGGCTCATCCCGTGGCGTGGTAAAGGGTAAATGACAATTAATAAATAATCGATATTTATTAATTGTTAAATTGGTTCCTTGTAATGTCTTGGAATTGGCACTTGCGAGCGTACCAATTTTGACTAACATTTCGTCAGATTCAGAAACAATGGATTATTCCATTCTTCCCAACAGTTTGATTTATTGAGGTAAGGAGTAAGAAAAATGGCAAAAACGCTCATGACCCCCAGTGAGGCGCTAGTTGAAACCCTAGCGGCTGAAGGGGTCGAACATGTATTTGGTATTGTAGGTTCTGCGTTTATGGACGCACTGGACCTGTTCCCTAGTGCTGGGATCCGTTTTATTTCTGTAGCACACGAACAAGCGGCTGCTCATGCGGCTGACGGTTTAGCCCGTGTGACTGGCCGGCCGCAAGTGTGTATTGCGCAAAACGGCCCTGGCATTGCGAATTTTGTTAGCGCAATTACGGCCGCATTCTGGGCACACTCACCCGTGGTGTGCGTCACCCCAGAAACTGGTTCTATGGGGATTGGTAATGGTGGCTTCCAAGAGCTGGACCAGATGCCGATGTTTGAAAAACAAACGGTTTACCAAGTACGCGTAAACGATCATGAGCGTATGGCCGAACTGGCCCGCCAGTGTTTCTATCGTGCTAAAGTCGAAAATGGGCCAACCCAGCTCAATATTCCCCGCAATAAATTCTACGGGGAAGCTGAATACGAAATCTATCCAAGCTTAGACATCACCCGTGGCCCTGGCCCAAAAGCCAATCTTGAAGAAGCACTCCGTTTGGTAATGAGCGCCAAAAATCCAGTCATCTTGGCTGGTGGCGGTGTTTCACAAGCAGATGCTCAGGCAGAAGTTAAAGCACTTGCTGAATACTTGACTGTTCCCGTTGTCAACACCTATTTGCACAACGACAGCTTCCCGAACGACCATCCGCTGGCCGTTGGACCTATCGGATACTGTGGTTCAAAAGCTGCGATGCGCACCATCAAAGAAGCCGATGTTGTTTTAGCATTGGGCACCCGTCTTGGGCCGTTTGGTACGCTGCCACAGTACGATATGGAGTACTGGCCAAAAGATGCCAAAATTATCCAAGTGGACATGAACCATAAAGTTCTTGGCTTGACGATGAAAGTTGATGTCGCCAGCTTGGCTGACGTAAAAGAGTTCACCCGTGAGTTCACCGGTATGGTGATGGCTGCTGATCCCGGCCGTCAGCCAGACGAAGACAAAATGGATGAGATCGCGGCCGCCAATGCGCGCTGGGAAGAAGAAAAACACAACTGGGGCATTGATCAAGTAACTGAAGCGATGCATCCACGTCGTTTGCTTTCTGAGCTCTCCCGCGCTGTGCCCAAATCGGCCATTGTTGCGACAGATATCGGCAACACCTGCTCTATGTCAAACGACTACTTCCACTTTGATGGGGCTCGTCAGCATATTTCAGCATTGAGCTGGGGGAACTGTGGGTTCTCAGTAGGTGCAGCGATGGGTGCAAAATTGGGCAATCCAGATGCGCCAGTTATCGCATTTACCGGTGATGGTGCGTACGGTATCGGCGGTTTGTCCGAGATCATGACCCTTGTGCGCGAAGAAATCCCTGTGATCACCATCGTGGCCAACAATAAGGAATGGGGTGCTGAGAAGAAGAACCAGATTGACTTCTACGGCGACCGTTACATTGGCTCTAACCTACGCACCAACCCAGACTATGCGGAATTGGCGCGCAACATGGGTGCTGTTGGCATGAAAGTGACCCATCAAGATCAAATTGGTGACGCCATTTCAGAGGCAATTGCGTGTAATCGGCCGGTTGTGATTGATGCCATCATTGAGGGTGGCGAGGCTGTATTGGCGGAACCATTCCGTCGCGATGCGCTCAAATTGCCAGCCCGTAAACTAGCAAAATACGAATCAACCAACGCGTAATTAAAGGAGAAAGGATGAAGTGGAAAGGGTAAAGGCAAAAGGATAAGGGCAAAAAACTGCAATGCTGTGGTGAATGCCCACTTTTATCCTTCATCCTTGATTCTTCATCCTTTTAAGTCATGGCTACCTTAACAAAAACATCTCAGATGAGCGTCGAGTCTTTGTGGCATCCGCTCAAACAGCACAAACATATCAAAGATGCACCTCCACCCGTGGTTGTCAAGGGAGAGGGGGCGATTCTGACTGACGAACACGGCAACGAATGGCTCGATGCGATAGCGGGCATTTGGTGCGTCAATGTGGGCTACGGCCGCCAAGAATTGGCGCAAGTGGCCCACGATCAAATGCTGGCACTGGGCTATCTCAATCCATCATTTATTTCTGAACCGACCGCTAAGCTGGCAGCCAAACTGCTTGATCTGACAAAAATGGACGGGCACGTGTACTTTACTCCGTCCGGGTCTGAAGCCAACGAAGCGGCCTTTAAGATGGTGTGGCAATATCACCAGCAGTCTGGTGAGCCGCGCGGTTACTTACGCCGCAAAATTATTTCACGCTATCGTGCTTATCACGGCAATACCTATGCAGCCATTGGAGCTACTGGGCAGGCTGAGCGGAAGATCGGGTTTGGCAACCAGCCGGCCGAAATTCGCCACATCAACCCGCCTTATCCCTATCGTCGCCACATGAATTTGACCCCTGAAGAGCACGGGGAGCAGGTCGCGGCCGAACTTGAACAAACCATCATTTATGAAGGTCAAGAGACGGTTGCGGCATTCATCATGGAACCGATGATTTCTGGTGGTGGGGTCTTGATTCCACCTGACAACTACATCCCTCGGGTACGGGAAATTTGTGATAAGTACGGAGTTTTGCTGATCTTTGACGAAGTGGTTTCGGGCTTTGCCCGCACCGGGACGATGTTTGGCCACCAGCACTGGAACGTGAAGCCAGACATTATCACCTGTGCTAAAGGCATTGCTAGTGGTTACCAGCCGATCGCGGCAACCATCGTCAATCAAAAAATCTACGATGCGTTTATCAGCGATCCGGGTGACTTACGCCACTATCGCCATATCAATACCTACGGTGGACACCCAGTGGCGACAGCAGTTGCGCTCAAAAACATCGAAATTATTGAAGATGAAGGCTTGGTTACACGTTCGGCCGAAATGGGTGCGTATATGCAGGAGCAGTTCGAGCAGCTGCTTGAGCATCCAAACGTGGGCGAAGTTCGTGGAAAAGGCATGCTGTTTGGCATTGAGCTTGTCAACGACAAGAAGACCCGCGAACCGATTGACCCGGCTAAGATCGATAAAGTGATTAATAGTGCCAAAGAGGACTATGTGATTATTGGCAAGAACGGCAATACCATTCCGGGCTTGTGCAACGTGCTGGTACTTTCGCCGCCTTTGACCATTAGCAAAGCTGAAGCGGATCGGGTTGTCAGCACGGTTGAGAACGGGCTGAAGAAGATTATTTAATCTTTGCAATGCCCCGTGGACTGAACACCCTCAAGGCCGCGTTGCTTTCAAGGGGTGCCCCGATCTACGTCTAAAAACAAAACATGATGAATCATGTTGGGGTGGCATCTGGAAAGGTGTCACCCTTTTTGTTTTTATAAAAAATGATATTATCTTCGAAGGGGAGCAAACTTACTTTGAACGGTAGCGCATGTTTAGTGCAAGGAGGTTTTATTGTTGAGCAACAGAACTATTTATTCTAGCCAATTCATCCTCTAGCATACCGATGGCCTGATAATCTCAGCCTGTTTTTTGTGAGCCAACACAATCTCTGAGAGAAGTTAAATTGACGGTTAAAA
>JBCCSO010000277.1:0-6259 GCA_039199965.1 Chloroflexota bacterium
CCAAACTTGTCGATGATGAAGGTGTCCGGCCCCGCTTCAAACCCTAGAAATCCCACGCTGTGATAAGCAAAAACCGGAATTTGATCTTGTTTGAGCTGCTTCCCTTGCTCCGCAAATTCTGATGGCTCAGGCTCTAAATTGCCGTTGATCTGTATCCACAGCCCGGTTGAAGGCCGGTAATTTGCCGCTTCGTCCGACCCCTGAAGCTCGATAAATTGTGGGTAGGCAAACGGAGACAATGGAATAATCCAGCTGGCGAGCCCGGCCGTGATCAGAACCAATCCTACCAACCGCTTGGCTAGAATTTTTTCTGTGGGCCACGTCATGACTATGATGACGACCGCCAGCACAAGCGGGGTTGAAAAATAGCGGCCGGCCATAAAATCACCCCCGATCCTGACCATGTAGAGCAAATAGAGCGGGATGCCCAACCACAGGGTTAGATACCGTTTGTCAGGATGGCGCGCAGCGCTCCACAACGCTCCGAATAGAGCCGCGTACACGAGCGGATCAAAGTGGATGATGTGCAGCAGGTAGCTAATGCCGCGTGCATAATACTCTGACTGCGGGAACCCGCTGGCAAGCTTGGCATAAGCGGTATTGGGGACCGGAAAGCCGTAGTAG
The DNA here is from genome assembly GCA_039199965.1 of Chloroflexota bacterium. GTDB lineage: Bacteria > Chloroflexota > Anaerolineae > Promineifilales > Promineifilaceae > WTJY01. Next base: position 625 of record JBCCSO010000277.1, read on the forward strand.
ATGACTGAAAAGATTTCCCATGTGATCTGGGGAAACTGCCCGGCTGCTAGTGCAAAGAAGCCCTGCCAGCGGCCGTGCTGCCACCACGCATAGAGTACGGGAAAGCCGTAAAACGCCAGCGTGTCCAAGCGGTTGAAAGCGGCTAGCGACCCAATAAAAGATAGCCAGAACAGGGTGGATGCTTGTTTAAAATCACTGCTGATAAAGAGCCATACGAAAATGATGAGCAGCAAATGGGAAAGCGGATTTTCTAGGCCAGAAGTTGAATAATCGATAAAGCTGGCCGAGGTGACGAGGAGGAGCAGACCGATGAGCGTGTTGGTTCGAGAAGGGCTGAGTCGGCCGAACAGAACGGCTAGGGCTGCTAACGTACATCCAAAAGAAACAAGGTAGCTGGCGTAAAACACCTCACCGGTTAGCAAGCGGCCGCCTAGCAGCAAAAACATCCACAGCGGGTGCGTATAGACCTGCACCCGCTCAATCACGTTCCAGCGCAGGCCGTAGCCGTTGGCAGCGTTTTCAACCGTGCGTAAGGTGATGTACGCATCGTCAGACAGCCATGCGGCGAACACAATTTGCAGCATCAGCATACCGAACAGAAATGCGGCCGCGTATAATTTTAGGCGGCGCTGTGTGCCATCGTCTAAACTCATTCTTGTTGTTTCAAGTGGTGTTCTACGCGCAGCATCGCAAGGGCGGAAAGCCCGTCTGTCATCTCACCATTGCGCGCCATAGAAAACGCATCTTCTGCTTGCATGGGTACAATCTCCATGACCTCTAACGGCTCATGATGGGTTGCACCAAGCTGAACATTTTTGGCTACATAGACATGGCAGATCTCATCGCAGAAACCAACCGCGGTAAAGAATTCACCCACATATTCGATTTGATCTGAAGTGCCTCCCACTTCTTCTTCAAGCTCTTCGATAGCGGCTTCTAATGCCGTTTGCCCTTCTTTAATGCCCCCGGCTGGGATTTCCCAGATCCATCTACCAACAGTGTGTCGGTAGTGATGGAGCATTAAAATTTCGCCCGATGGTAGGATAGGAATGATGAAGATGGCCCCATGCGGCATGGTGACCACGTTGTAGGTTCCTTCAGTGCCGTCAGGTAGATCGATTTGGTCTTGGCGCACGCTGTACCATGGGCATGAGAAGGCGATTTGACTTGATTTGGCGGTGTAGGGAACAGGCTTTTCTGGATTCATATGAGGCTCGCAGGATTAATCCTACGGCTAAAATACAAAGCCCGATTAATCGGGCAGCGATTCAATCTTTGAACTTGATCGATTTGGCATTTTCAATGAATGCTCTGACCTTGCCATGGTCTTTTTTCCCGGCCGTTGCCTCAACCCCGCTGGCGACATCTACCGCGTACGGCCGGACTTCAACCACGGCTTGCGCTACGTTTTCAGCGGTCAGCCCGCCTGCTAGCATCAGTCCTTCCGTCATTTTGGTAATGGCTTTGCCAATTTCCCAGTCAGACAGTTCACCGGTGCCGCCGTATAGGTCAGGGTGGTACGCATCGATCATTATTGATGGGAGCAGACCGGGTGCTTCAGCAATAAACCATTCTGCATCAGCTTCTGCTTCAGCCATCGACTGCGGCCGTAACGCTTTGTAAGCCCGGCCGTGCAGAATGGCGTTTGGGTCATGAATTTGGGACGGAGGTTCGTGACCGTGTAGTTGAGCTAGGTCTAAATCACATTCAGCAATGGTTTGGGCCACAAACTCAGGCGTCTCGTTGACGAAGACGCCGACTAGCTTTGGGCAAGATTCCCGCGACCGAAGCGCTTGCACAATGCTGATCACATCATCTTTTTGGGCCACGCGCTTGCTGGGTGGATATAAAATGAAGCCTAAGTAGTCTGCACCTGCCTCGGCCGCTACCTGTGCATCTTCTAAATTGGTTAGTCCACAAATCTTTACTTGTACGGTTTGCGTCATCGTTCGATAATAAGGGAAAATTTTGAGTTGATAGGATGATGGTTGATGAGATGATTGTCAATCTTCATTTCATCATCTCATCAACTATCATTCGCACTATGTTACTTAGCTCAACTGTAGCCGCATTTATTCCAACTGTCCTTTACATAGCTATTATCTACTGGGTTGACCGGTATGAGAAAGAGCCATTATGGCTATTGTCGGCCGCTTTTTTGTGGGGAGCTATCCCCTCAGTCATTGTGGCGCTCATTTTTAACGGGATATTTGGCGTGCCGTTCTATTTGCTTTTGGAAGAGGAAGCGGCAAATGCGGCCGTGGCATCCTTTATTGCCCCATTGGTTGAGGAAAGTGCAAAGGGGCTGGCTCTACTGGGAATATTGTACCTGTGGCGTACGCAGATCGACAGCATTTTAGACGGCATCATTTACGGAGCGATGATCGGTCTGGGCTTTGCCATGATCGAAAATATCTTTTACTTTATGAATACGACATCGGCCGAAGAGTTTGGCTTTTTGGTCGTGATGCGCGCCTATGTGTTTGGGCTAAACCATTCCCTGTTTACCGCCATTATCGGCATCGGGATTGCGGTGGCTCGGCTCAACCGCAAGAATGATACGCTCAAATATGTGGCTCCGTTTTTAGGATGGCTGGGGGCGGTCTTTGTTCATTTTGTGCACAATGCATCGGCCTCACTCAGCACCGTTCTAGGGCCGATTGCGTGCGTTCCGCTGTTTTTGAATGCGTGGGGTGGGGTGCTGCTGCTGATTGTGATTGTGATTTGGGCGCTGGTGCAAGAACGTCGCTGGATCAAGACGTATCTGGCAAAAGAGGTGGCGCGGGAAACAATTGGGCCACAGCATTATGAAGTGGCAAGCTCAAATCTACAGCGGTTCACAGCGGCCGCTAGTCACTTGCTTTCTGGCAACTTCTCTCGTTTCCGCCAAACGCGGGCTTTCTATGACCAGTGCAGCCGTTTGGCTTACGCCTGCCATCATGAGGAGCTTTATCAAGATGAGGAGGGGCGTGAGTTGGTAGCTGATTTAAGAGACTGGGTGATTAATAATCGTATTTGATGAGGCAGTCATTGGGCTTGAAAATTGTGAATGGCCGACAAGTCAGAGATATCAATAAGCTGAAAGTTTCTGTTATACTGATCTGAGCAAATGTTTTTAAGTGTTACCGATGAAAATTTATCTTGATAATTGTGTCTTACAACGCCCACTAGATGATAAGTCTCAGATTCGGATACGCTTAGAGGCAGAGGCTGTTTTGAGTTTGATAGAAATGCTTCAAATGGCCGATCTCGAATTAATTTCCTCTGAAGTACTTGAGTTTGAGATTGAAAAAACACCAAGTAGTGTTCGACGGAATTACGCAAATTTGGTACTTGGCAATGCAGGAACTCGAGTTGAGATAAACGAAGATTTAGAAAAGCGAGCGCAAGACTTTATTAAATCCGGTGTAAAGCCATTAGATGCATTACATTTAGCATCTGGTGAGGCTGCCAATGTAGATTATTTTTGTACGTGTGATAATCGGTTTTTGAGACGCGCACAAAACTTAAGCAATCTTCGAGTAAAAGTAGTCACCCCGCTTGAATTGATTGAAAGGTTGAGTAGATAATGATTGCAGAAACCAAACCACTAGCTGAAATAACCCATGAGGCCCTTCAGATTCTATTTCGTGAGATGGGCGTAGTCAATACGGTTCGCTTCATCAACCAGTATACAAATGGGTATGGAAACTATACTCAAGAGCGCATAGAAATTTTTGAAAAGGTAACATTGGATGAATTACTAACTCAGATAAAAGAACGTCGTGAAGCGTAAAGGGTTTGTTGGGGAATCTTGTTTTACAGGCAGATTGCCAGTCACTTGCTATCTGCTATCGGGCAACTTCTCTCGTTTCCGCAAAACGCGCGCTTTCTATGACCAGTGCAGCCGTTTGGCCTACGCCTGCCATCATGAGGAGCTTTATCAAGATGAGGAGGGGCGGGAATTGGTGGCTGAATTAAGGGATTGGGTCGTAAAAAATAGGGTTTGAAAATGAAAACCGAAAGTTACTATTTCCGCGGGCAACCCTTGGATCACATAGAGCTTGCAACAAACTCAATCAAAATTGTATAATCTTGATTGTCGGTCGCTATGCCCGCCCCTCGCAAGAGGCTTAAAGCATATATTGTCACACGGTGTTAAGCCCGCAGGCCGAAACCGACAAAGCCACCCGTTAGGATGGCTTTTTTCTTGCCCTAGTAAAACTCAAGAATATCCTCGGCCGAAAGCACAACATTGGCTACCTTGTCACCCCTGAAAACAGCAATTGCCACACTGTGAGCCGCCCCTTTGCCGACTGCCCCAAATGAAATATGAATCCGATTTGGATCATGCCCATGCACCCGCATCAAGTCCAGAATATACGCTTTTATTGTCCCTTCATGGCCGTAGTAATCCTTATCAATCACGGCCGATGTAACGTTAGAAGGACAGGCGATTAGCTGCATGTAACACATGATAGCAAACAGCCTGATTGATTGAGCTGAACGTCCCCGACGCTTGCGCCCACGCCGACTCTCCACCCCTTCAATTAAATTCCACATAAATGATTTCTGACGTTTCTGAACAAGTAGTGTCCGCTCTAGTGCTCCACCCATTCCCAGTACAGTATCCTCATTTTTTTCAATCCGGCCGCTGATATCTAATTCAACTTGCATGACTACCAGTAAAAAAGACAGCCTTCCGACTGTCTTTCTGATTCCAACTAAACTGTGTTTGGCTGCTTACGGACCGAATTGATCTAGAACTGGCGCATACATCGCCGTTGCACCAAGGCAGGTACAGCCTTCTGGCGGGAGCGCAGGGGCGTCTTCAAATTCGTAAACACCTTCAATGTAAGTACATACGGGGCACGCATCGGCCGGAGCAAAGACACGAACTTTGGTTGCCAATCCGTTTTTAATTTTCTCAAGTGCTGCTTGATATTCTTTTTCGGTCATATTAATCCTTTTAAGGCCAACTCGATTGACCCGATCGTGCTTAAATTTGAACTATGGTTAAATTTTAATGATTCAAAGGTTCAGTGGCAAGAAATCCATCATTATCAATTGATAATTATTTGAATTAACTGATAATCTCAAGCGAGTGCGTGGCACTCTCCATAAGATATTTTCAAATTGCACTTAATTATTGGGGAGTGCCATGCACTCAAAGAGGACATTATGAAAATTCTAGTGATTGGTGGCACACAGTTTGTCGGCCGAGCGATGGCCGAAGTAGCCCTAGCAAAAGGGCATGAACTCACACTGTTTAACCGTGGAAGAACTGGAGCCGATCTGTTTCCACATGCTGAAAAGCTTGTGGGGGATCGGGATGGGGGTCTAGATGTGCTTGACGGCCGACAGTGGGACGCTGTCATCGATACCTGCGGTTATGTGCCTAGATTAGTAAAAGATTCCGCAACCAAGCTAAAAGATGCGGTACAAACCTATTGTTTTGTTTCGACAATTTCTGTTTATGGGGACACATCTCAAACCGGCATCGTCGAAACCAGCCCCATCAACCGTGAGATGGAAGACCCTACATCTGAAGAAATTACGGGTGAAACCTACGGGCCGCTTAAAGCGCTGTGCGAAGATGAAGTAACGGCCGCTTTCCCGACCAATCACCTGATTATCCGGCCGGGCTTGGTCACCG
>JBCCSO010000278.1:0-6238 GCA_039199965.1 Chloroflexota bacterium
CGGCTACAGCCTTGGTTATTACCGGGGTTGAGCTGATTTTGTACGTTCTTTCCCAGCGAAATGCAGAAGAGGGAAATGGTGTTGTTGACTCTATCGCCTCCAAGATTGGCGGGATCTTGCCCTATCTTTTGTGGCTGTTGGCCTATTACGGGGCTATCTACGTGATTGGGATGGTATCTGCTAGCGCACTGTTTGTATTCTTGTTCCTGCTGATTCCGGGCAAGATGAAGTGGTACTACGCCCTGCTCTCGGCCGTGCTGGTGCTGATCTTCTTGATTTCGATGGAAGATGTGATGAGCCTGAGATGGCCGCGCAGCATTATCGACCCGATTGAAATGTTAGGGATTGATTTTTAGATCTTGCTCAAATTTTTTGGGAACGGTTATCGGCAAGTCAGTGAGTTAGCGATGGTGGGACGGAGCTAGCAAGCTGGCTTTCCGATGATCTTTTTTCAATCACATTGACAAAAGAAGACCTGACAGGTTTTCAAAACCTGTCAGGTCTGTAAACAAGGTGAAGAGATATGACAGCTGTCAATTATGATGTGGTGATTGTGGGAGCTGGGAACGCGGCGTTGTGTGGCGCCATAGCTGCCCGCGAGAATGGGGCCAGCGTATTGGTGCTAGAAAAAGGGCCAAAGAAAAAACGGGGCGGAAACTCATACTTTACGGACGGTGCGATCCGTGTGGCGTTTGACACACTGGACGACCTGCGCCAAGTCATACCGGCTATGACGGACGAACAGGCTGACAACATCGTCATGCCGCCGTACCCGGCCGAAAAATACCGCGCAGACTTTCAGCGCATCACCCAAGGTCAAACCGATACAACCCTCTCAAACACGCTGATCGACAATTCATTAGAGACGATGAAGTGGCTGCACGGCCACGGACTTGAGTTTGACCTAATCTATGACAACCAATCGTTTATCAAAGATGGTAAATACCATTTTTGGGGCGGATTGGTGCTGAAATCGGTCGGCCGTGGCATTGGGCTGATTAACGTCTTAAACGACATTGTTTCAGAGATGGGAGTCGACGTTTGGTACGAGTCGGCCGGGACTGAACTGGTGCAAGACGCTGACGGCAAAATAAGTGGCATCCAAGTGCTGCGCAACGGCGAAGTTGAAACAGTTGGAGCCAAAGCGATCATTTTGGCCTGTGGCAGCTATGAAGGCTCGATGAAAAAGCGGATGGCCCAGATGGGGGCTGAATGGGAAAAAGCAATTCTGCGCGGCACCGAATTTAACACTGGTGACGGGATCGATATGGCGGTGGCGGCCGGTGCCGTTAAGTACGGCGACTGGAAGATGGGGCACGCCATCTCTACTGATGCGAATGCACCAGTTGTAGGGGACTTTGACGTGCCCGGTGACATCTTCAAAAAGAGCAGTTATCCGATTGGGCTGATTGTCAACAAAGAAGGCAAGCGCTTTGTGGATGAGGGGGCTGATTTCCGCAACTACACCTATGCCAAATACGGCCGGGAAGTGCTGAAACAGACCGATGCCACCGCCTTCCATGTCTTTGATGGCCACGTGGCTGACCTGCTCCGTTCAGAGTACCGCGAAGAGCTGTGTACCAAATTTGAGAGCGACACGCTGGAAGGGCTGATCGATCAAATGGACATCGATAAGGCTTCCTTTGCAGACACCATCCATGAATATAACTTGGCAGTGCAAGAGGGAGATTTCAACCCGCAAGTTTTAGACGGCAAACGAACCGTTGGGCTTGAAGTCGATAAAACCAATTGGGCCAATCCGATCTCGAAACCACCATTTTTGGCGTTCCCAGTGACGTGCGGCCTGACCTTTGCCTTTGGTGGGGTCAAAGCAACCACTGGGGCAGAGATTGTGGATGCACAAGACGCACCGATTCCGGGTCTATTTGCAGCCGGTGAAATGATCGGCGGTCTCTTTTACCACAATTATCCAGGTGGCTCTGGGCTGGCATCGGGGGCTGTTTTCGGCCGGATTGCCGGGGAGAACGCTGGCGCGTTCGTAAGCGGGTAGGTCAGTATTCAGTAGATCGGTGGGCAGCACTGCGACACGCACTGATTCACCGATCTACTGAATAGCGAAGCGGACCGACCCACTGGATACCATGACTCAAACGCTCTTTTTCGGCGCGCTTTGTGGCGTGATTTGCGGCCTAGCTGCCCGCTATTTCAATGTACCCGGCGGGGCGTTTATCGGCTCGATGTTTGGCTGCGCGGTGTACAGCGGCTTTGTTCAAGGTGGCGTGGTTGTACCGTCTAACTTGCGGCTGGTGGTGCAAATTGCGGCCGGAATCATGATCGGGGCCACAGTTCGGCCGGAAATTTTTGAGGCGGGCTGGGTCTTGTTTGCGTGGGCGGCCGGGAGCGCCATCATCTTTCTCAGCGTCGGCATGTTACTGGCCTACATCGCCTTTCGTGCCGGACATCTTGATAAAGCAACCGCCTTTTTTAGCTTTGCGCCCGGTGGGTTGACCGGCATGGCCGTTGTGTCTCAAGAAGAGGGGGCTGTCGCGGGGCAAGTGGTGCTGATGCACTTTGCTCGCGTCTTTTTAATCTTTTCTACCGTGCCGTTTTTGGTGCGATGGCTTTTAAGTCGTTAGCTATTAGCTATTGGCTTTTAGCTGAGCAATTCTCACTGGAAAGCTCTGGGCTAAAAGCCAATAGCCAAGAGCCAAAAGCTTTATGAATCAGACTGCAATCCCTTGTGTTTTTATGCGAGGTGGTACCTCGCGTGGACCTTACTTTAAATTAGATGATTTACCGGCCGATCCGGCCGTGCGTGATGCGGTACTACTACGGGTGATGGGATCACCAGATATTAAACAAATCGATGGCATAGGTGGGTCAACCACGGTGACTAGTAAGGTCGCCATCGTTTCAAAGTCAGACCATCCCAAAGCGGATATCGACTATTTGTTTGCTCAAGTTAGCATCGATGATTCGGTGGTAGACACAGGCCCAACGTGTGGAAACATGCTGTCAGGAGTAGGGCCTTTTGCGATTGAAGAGGGACTTTTTCCGGCCGAAGATGGGGAAACACGGATCATGATCCGCAATGTGAACACCAACAGCTTTATTGAAGCCACTGTCCAAACACCGGAAAGAAAAGTTGCCGTTGAAGGTGCCACCGCCATTGATGGAGTGCCGGGGACGGGAGCTGCCATCCCGCTAAAGTTTTTTAATATAACTGGGGCAAAAACAGGTCAGCTTTTACCGACTGGCAACGTGCGTGATACCTTCGATGGGGTTGAAGTGACCTGTATTGACGTGGCGATGCCGATGGTAATCGCTTTAGCCAAAGACTTAGGAAAAACCGGTTATGAAACCCGGGCTGAATTGGAAGCTGACCGGCCGTTTCTGGACCGAATTGAAGCGATACGCCGTCAAGCGGGCGAGGCGATGGGGATGGGTGATGTGAGTGAAAGCGTGGTGCCAAAGTTTGCGATGGTGGCTCCGCCTGAAACGGGTGGTGTAGGGGGACACTTTGCCAGCCGCTACTTTACGCAGTATGGTAAGTGCCATCCGTCGTATGCGGTGTCTGGCTCGATCTGTGCCTCGTCGGCATCTGCTTTACCGGGGTCAACGGTGAATGAAGTTGTTCAAGTTGACGATCGGTATCCTGCGTTGGTGCAGATTGAACACCCATCCGGGGTGATTGATGTTGCCATGGATCTGAAGGTTGAAAACGGTCAGCTCGAGGTGATTTCTGGAGGCTCTATCCGCACGGCTAGACGCTTGTTTGCGGGTGATGTATACATCCCGGCTTCTGTGTGGACACCTTAAAAGAGACGCGCCGACAGAGACGCCCCAGCGGGACGTCTCTACCAATGCACAACACGTAGAGACGTGCCGTCGGCGCGTCTCTGTAACAACCTGTTTTAAAAATGACGAAGTTAAATTTATTAATTCTAGATGACAACGAGGGTGAATTGGCGGCCGCCCCGGCCGTTGAGAAGCTGCGGGAGCTGGCCAATGTGACCATCATGAACCGGCCGATCACGGCTGAAGACTATGATGATCTAGCAAAATATCATACCTTCTTTGCCCTGCGTGAACGCACTAAAATCGATGCAGATTTTCTTGATCAGTTCCCCAACCTTGAGCTGATTTTGCAATCGGGGGGCCATGCTTACCATTTGGATCGCGCGGCCGCATCTGAACGCGGGATTGCGGTGGCACTTGGGCGCGGGGCCAAACAGCCGATGATCATCATGCCCCAACTCACTTGGGGATTGATCTTGGCTCTTAATCGTCAACTGCTCCCGATTCATCGGCAAATGGAAAAGGGGGAGTGGCCTGACGTTATTGGTAGTAGTCTGCATGGGAAAACGCTGGGCATTTTGGGTTACGGTCGTCACGGGAAGCCGGTGGCTGAAGTCGGCCGGATATTTGGGATGAAAATCGCGACTTGGGATAGGGGGGGTGATTATTCAAACGATGAAGAAGATGTCACCCGTTTGCCGCTGGATGAGCTATTCGCCTCGGCCGATGTCATCACCGTTCAGCTTAAACTATCAGATGAATCGCGCGGGCTGATCACCCGCGAACTGCTTGAAAAAATGAAGCCAACCGCTTACTTTGTGAACACGTCACGCGGGGCGATTGTGGATGAGGCGGCACTGGCTGATGTGCTGGCCGCGGGCAAAATCGCTGGGGCTGGATTAGACGTGTTTGCACATGAACCACTCGCGGCCGATAGCCCACTTCGTTCGCTACCCAACGTGATTCTCACCCCTCACATCGGCTGGAAGGTGAATACAACGCTGCATGAGTGGATGGGGATGGCGGCCGATCAGCTTGAGGCTTGGCTCAATGGTGCGCTTGATCCCAAAATTGTGATGAACCCGGAAGCGATGGAAGTTGATCGGATCCGGCATGGAAAAATAAAAGCCAACTAACGCCAGACCAGACTGGTTTTTAAAACCAGTCTGGTCTGATAGCCTCATGAAAATACTTGTTTTGCCCGGTGATGGCATCGGCCTGGAGATCGTTTTGGCCGCGATGCAGGTGCTTGAAAAAGCCAACTCAGCCTATCAGCTCAACCTTGAATTTGATTATGAAGATATCGGGTTCGCCAGCCTTGAAAAGCATGGGACAACCCTGCGGCCGGAGCTTTTGGAGCAAGCCCAAACCTATGATGGCATCATTTTAGGGACGCAGGACCACATGAATTACCCACCACCGGATCAGGGTGGCCCCAATGTGTCAGCCGGGTTTCGAGTGGGACTTGACCTGTTTGCAAACGTGCGGCCAGCGCGCAGTCGGCCGTTTTTGCCCAACAAAGCGGCCGGAATGGACTTGGTCATTATGCGTGAGGCAACCGAGGGCTTCTATGCTGATCGGAATATGTATATGGGGTGGGGAGAGATGATGCCGTCTGAGGATATGGCGATTTCGGTGCGGAAAATTACGGCCCACTGCTCTGAACGCATTGCGCGCGAGAGTTTTGACCTAGCTATGTCACGGCGTAAGCACGTGACCGCCATCCACAAGGTGAACAGCTTTAAAATGACAGACGGGCTGTTTTTGCGAGAGTTCCGAAAAGTGGCGGCCGACTATCCTGAAGTCGAAACAGAAGAGATTTTGGTTGATGCGATGGCGGCTCATTTGGTTCGATCGCCTGAACGGTTTGATGTGGTGTGCTGCACTAATTTTTATGGAGATATTTTGTCTGATCTGGCTAGTGAGCTTTCAGGCGGTTTGGGTTTGGCTGGGTCGATCAATGCGGGTGCTGACAACTGCTGCGCACAGGCTCAACATGGCTCTGCGCCGGATATTGCTGGGCAGAACAAGGCCAATCCAACCTCGATGATTTTGTCTGTGGGAATGCTGCTTGAGTGGATGGGGAACCATCACCAAAACAAACAGTTGGGTGATGTGGGGAAGGTGATGATGACGGCCGTTGATACGGTGCTGGCAAACCCTGAAACACGTACGGCCGATTTAGGCGGTAGCTTGATGTGCCGCGAGTTTGGAGCGGCCGTGGCAGATTCAATTTAGGTGATCTGATTCGTGTTGCGTGTTTCGTTTCGCATAAATGTTTACGCAATACGCGCCACGCTACTTAACCAGTCCCAAACGGATGGCTTTGACGGCCGCCAGCGTGCGATCTGAAACATCCAGCTTTTTAAAGACAGACTGCACGTAGCTTTTGACCGTGCTGGAGCTGAGGACGAGCGCCTCTGCAATTGCCTGATTGGTTAATCCCTCAACCATCAGGCGCAACACATCCATTTCACGC
>JBCCSO010000279.1:0-6237 GCA_039199965.1 Chloroflexota bacterium
TGGTAGACGGTGTAGACGTATCTGCTCTGTCAGAAGGTGTGGCGATTGAAGCGGCCGCTGTAAACAAGCAGGCTACTTCTCCAAACGCACTCCCAGCTCTACTCCCCGTAGGCTTGGGTGATCGGGGTGGCGAGATCAACCAGATCTTCCGCAACGCGTTTGACCGCATCGTTTTAGAGGGTGAAGACATTACAACTGTTCTGAATGAAGAAGGTGACAACCTTCAAGCACTCATGAACGAAACCGGAGCACCATGCTGGGCCCCAGACCCCGCAAGCGACGGTCCTTGTGTTGTAAATCCATAGTTTTTGAAACTGCTGATGGATTGCGAGGGTGAATGAATAACCTTTCAATTCATCAGCTGAAAACTTGGTTTAGGAACTTGTCTGGAAACGGTGGGTAATATCCCATCTTCGAATCCAGCCGCCGTCTTTCAGGCAAGTTCCAATCAAAAAAAGAACCCTATATCAGGCCGTTCGGGCTTCCCCTACGACTGAAAATTGGAAAATCTCGTGCCGAACAAAAGAAACTGGGTCCCGTACCTGTTAATTTTCCCTACCCTAATTTATCTAGTTTTCTTCTTTGCCTACCCTATGGTGCGCGGGTTGATTCTGGCTGTTTATGATGATGAAGCAAATCTTGCTTTGATGTCAGAATCTAGCATGGATGCACCTGTGGCAGACTTAATCCCTCAATCTGCAAGCATTGAGATTCTCGGCCGACAGGGTAATTTAGTGTCAGAAGAGGATCTCGGAGAAAATAACGTTTTAACTGAAATTTGGTTTTTTATTGAAGCTCCCGACGCAGACGGCAACGCCGTTTCAGGTTGGGCGTCAGAAAGCCGAATTCGCGTTCGTGAGGAAGCTGATGATGGCACGCCGGTTATGGGCACGGTGCGTCGTAAATTGGGCAGCAATGCTGACCCGCTGACTTCCGTCTTTGCTGAGCCCAATGAAAATAGTGAGGTTGTTGGCAAACTCGAAGCAAATACAGAAGCTCAAATCGCTGATCAAAACGTTCTTGAGGTTTGGTTCTTGGTTCGTGGAGAAAACAACGGTGAAATGGTTGAAGGCTGGGCACCGTCCCGCTTCTTACAAATATTTGAAGACGAAGTAACCGGTCGGATCGACCGGGGCAACTCTGGTGAGTTTACAACGGAATTTCTTGAGAGAATGGCAAACGACCGCTTCTTCTGGCCTGCGATCCGTAGCACGGCGTTGTTGTTGATCTTAATCATTCCAACCCAATTTGTTTTGGCGATTGTGATGTCACTGGTTATCCAAGCGCAGCTTAAGTATAACTCTTTCATCCTCTACATTTTTGCGGTGCCTTTGGGTGTTTCAGACCTTGCAGCCGGTATTCTGTGGTTCGCGATATTTACTCAAAATGGTCTACTCAATAGTTTCTTGCAAACAGTGGGGCTTATAGAGACATCGTCCGCTTGGCTGACGGCTGATACGCGTAATTGGATTTTGGTTGCTATTTGGCTGGCTGAAGTCTGGCGAGCAACATCAATCGTGATGGTGATTGTGGTATCTGGTCTGCAAGCGATTTCTAGTGAGGTGCTAGAGGCTGCTGAGATTTTTGGTGCAACTTTCTGGCAAAGATTACGATACGTGATTTTGCCCCTGCTGCGCCCAAGTCTGCAGGTGGCACTGATTTTACGCACGATCTTGGCATTCCAAGTATTCGCGGTGGTTATCGCTCTGTCTGGCGGTGACGTGGTTACCGTACTCGCTAACGAGACGTTCCGACAGTATTTTGACCTCAGAAATAGCAACGTGGCGGCCGCATACGCGCTGCTGATTTTGGTGATTTCTATGGCAACGGCCGTTGCTTATTTACGCGCAATCCGTACACAAGAGGAGGTTCAAGCAGCATAGCTGCTGGATAGTATGAAGTGGTAAGTGTTAAGCAGGAAGATAGGTGAAGCACGATCAAGCTGGTTGTGCAATGACTGAACTTTCTACTTTAGCCTTTACACTTTTAACTTAAAACATTATGACTGATCAAACAACTCCTCAAGTAGCACCTGAAGTTTTGGCCGTTCATCGTAAAATGTTACGGCGACAAAAGGTTCAGCGTGGCTTCACCTACGCATTGGCGATCCTGATCTGTTTGTGGATAGCCATACCGATCTTCTTCATCTTTTCGATGGCGTTTACGACACAGGAAACGGTTCGCTCTTATCCCAAAGGTTTTTTGCCGTTTATTCCGTTCTCAACGGAAACAATGTCCTTCTTTTTGCAGTCAGATGGCATTATCCCAGGGCTGATTAACTCGCTCGTGGTAGCGGTTCTAACACTAGCACTGTCAACGCTTATTGCGGCTCCGGCAGGCTATGCGATTAGCCGCTATATTTTTCCCGGCCGGAACTTTTTCCGACTATCTATCTTGGCCGTGCGCGCATTTCCAATTGTCGTTCTGTCGATTCCGTTGGCTGTGATGTTCATTCAGCTCAATATTTTTGACAGCATTTACAGTCTGTCACTGATGCATACTGCTCTTGCACTACCGACAACGGTCTTGGTTATTGCCAGCGTATTTGCCAGCGTGCCGTATGAACTGGAAGAGGCGGCTCAAATCTTCGGGTGTACGCCGTTTCAAGCGTTTAGAACCGTGGTGCTGCCGCTGGTATTCCCCGGTATCGCAGCGTCGGCTGTATTCACTTTCGTTATGTCTTGGAACGAAGTGTTTGCAGCTAGTATTCTGACCATTCAAAATCGCACACTGCCCGCTCAGATCCTGTTTTCACTGAGCAACTCTTCTGAAGCGTATCAATTTGCAGGCGGGTTCTTCCTACTTGTTCCACCGCTCATTTTTATGTTCTTCATTCGGAAATACTTGTTCAACATGTGGGGGCAAGTTAGTAAATAGATGTTGGATATTAGATGTTAGATGTTAGTTGCAAGATTCTTCTACTAACATCTAACCACTAACATCTAACCACTAATCAGATGGCTGAGATTAAAGTAAAAAATTTGGTAAAAACATTCGGCGACTTTACCGCCGTAGACAACATTAGCATTACTGTTGAGGACAAAGAGTTTGTTGTTCTACTGGGCCCCAGTGGCTGCGGTAAGACAACCCTATTACGAGCAATTGCCGGGCTAGGCATGCCCGACTCTGGTGTGATCACCATTGGCGGCCGTGACGTAACCTACTTGCCTCCGCGCGAGCGCAATATCTCGATGGTTTTCCAAAGCTACGCGATTTTTCCGCACATGAAAGTATATGACAACATTGCGTTTGGCTTAAAGATGACCGGTGTGGACACGAAAGAAACTGACCGGCGGGTGCGAGAAGCATCTGAATTGTTACACATTGAAAACCTGCTTGATCGCTATCCAAACAAAATGTCTGGTGGTCAGCGGCAGCGTGTAGCTTTAGCGCGCGGTATCGCAATGCAGGCTGAAGTGTTGCTCATGGACGAGCCGCTTTCGAACCTTGATGCTTTGTTACGTTTAGAAATGCGGGCTGAGCTCAAACGACTGCTGTCTGGAATTAACGCTACAACAATTTATGTAACACACGATCAAATTGAGGCGTTGAGCATGGGTGATCGCATTGCGGTCATGCAGAGTGGTGTAATCCAGCAGTACGATGTGCCAACGAACGTTTATGACAAACCTGAGAATTTCTTTGTGGGCAGTTTCATCGGCAATCCACCCATGAATTTCTTCAATTCCCAAATTGTAAAGGACAATGGCTCAGTATCTGCTAAAGTAGGGGACTTTAAATTTGCCCCGCATAGCGCAATGAGCCCTTTGTTGAAGAAATATGAAGGGCAAACCATGACAATGGGTATCCGGGCTGAGAACATGGAAACCTTAAATAAACCGGCCGATGATGCGTTGCGGGTGAAGGTACTTGTTGTAGAACCGCTTGGTGCTCAGAATCTGCTGACAATCCGGATTGGTGATGATACGGTTAAAGTCTCAACCCATCCAGACCTGCAAGTTCGGGCTGATGACGATGTATGGCTCCGCTTTCCGGCTGATAAAATTCGCTGGATCGATCGAGACAGTCATCAGGTCATCTACCCCAATTAATTAACAGCGAAAAAAAGGATCAGTTGGTTTTATCTCGTAATCATCTGATCCTTTTTTGCATATATTTCATAACTGCTCAGCAGGTGATCCGTTTTGCCCTGAAAGGCGTGTTGTGTGGTGCATTATTGATGCCACGCAACACGTGTTTGTATGTAAATTATCTGTTGAATATCACTCATTTTAAGAAACAAATCATGTCTGAAACAACCGTACACATTATTAATCACACTCACTGGGATCGTGAATGGTTCTTGACATCAATTTACACTACCGAATGGATTCCGGGTCTAATCGACCGACTGGACGAAATGGTGGCAGAAAACCCGGATTTCCATTATCTGTTAGATGGTCAAACACTGATCATTGAAGACCTATTGGAGATTCGGCCAGAATACGAAGCCAAAATTCACCAATTAGTCTCTGACGGAAACCTGCTAATTGGCCCTTATTATTGCCAGCCAGATTGGCAGCTAACCTGCGGCGAGAGCCTGATGCGAAACTTGCAGTATGGTTTAGAAATAATGGGTCATTATGGGGGCAAAACAAATGTCGGCTGGATGGTAGATACCTTTGGTCACGTGTCGCAATCACCACAAATACATCAAAAACACGGGATTGATACCGTCTACGTGTGGCGCGGTATGCCCCAGCTTGAACCCTACTTTGAGTGGCACAGCTGCAGCGGGCACAAGCTGTTTGGCATTGATCTGTTTGGCGGTTATCGTAATTTGTACGGGGTGACGCACGCGCCTGAGGTGGCAGAAATTCGGCTGCAGCAGGAAGCTGACCGCCTGATTCCATATTACCCAACACCCGATGTGCCATTGTTTGATGGCTACGATCTTGAGGACAATCCAGAAGATCCTGTCCGCTGGCTGAGTGGCCGGAACCAGCTACCCCACCATCTAAATATTGCTGAAGCAACTCCCATTAGTTTTGCTAAAACGATGCGGCCGAAGTTAAACGGCAGCCTGCCACAGCTTTCCGGGGAGCTTAACTCTGGTAAATATGGTGCAACCTTTCCGGGTACATTTTCAAACCGTGAATACCTAAAGTTGTTCGGGCACGATTGCGAGCATCTACTGTATCAGGTGGTTGAACCGCTTACGGCGCTTGCAACCTTAAACGGTGGCTCTTGGGATGCTGATAAGTTCAAATCTTGGACAAAAATTATTTTGCAAAACGCCGTTCACGATGCAATTTGTGGAGTCAGCATAGATCAAGTCCATGAAAAAATGGCGTTTAGCTATCGCAAAATATTCGGTGAGATGACGTCTGAAATTGAGCAGCAACTACCTATTGTGCTGAACGGTTTTGAAGGCGGCCGCTACGCTGTTAATACAAGCTGTTTGCCTATTGAAAAGTGGATGATGCTTGATGGTAAATTGTTGCATGTCAAATCAGATGGCTTGGGCGTTCAGCCTGTTGATAGCTTTGAACCGGTTGAGGCAGGCCAGCAAGAGCTTGTTCAATTTGCATGGGAAAATGACCATTACCAAGCCAAGGTTGCGGCCGATGGCTCTGTGACTGTAGATGGCTCGAAGTTAGGTCCGATCCAAGTCTCAACTGAAGCGGGAGATACCTACTCAGACGAGACCAAAAGTGTGTTAGGTTTGCTCAAAGCTTGCGGCAAATTGAGACTAGAGGCGCGAACCGAACAGTTTTCGATTATCGCTTTTGATAGTCGGCTTGATTTGCCAGATGGAGATGTGACCGCAACAGTACGCTATACGTTTGATCCATCCCCCTTGGTTGGAGTAGAGATTGAACTGGATTCACGCGGTGTCAACTTCCACGTAGAGATGCTGTTTGAATCTAGCATTAACGGGGGCATTGTGGCCGGGATGCCGTTTGATCGGGTCAATCGGCCCATTAACGACTCAGACCTGCTCCCGCGCAAGCTAGATGATAGTCTGAGCAAAATCATGATGGGGCAGCGGGAGCTGAACGTCATGAATACTTTTCCGATGCACAGCTTTGTGGGAATGGTTGATTCACAAAAAGCTGCCGTTGTGTTTTCAAAAGGCATTCGATCCTATCGCAGTTTTGATAACGGCAAGTTAGCGATTAGTCTGCGTCGCACAATTGAATGGGTGACTGAAGGCAATCTAACCAACCGCATTGGTGACGCAGGACCGTTTTTCTACGTGCCTGACGCTCGCTGTGAACGCACCGTAACCCACAA
>JBCCSO010000280.1:0-6226 GCA_039199965.1 Chloroflexota bacterium
CAGAATCAGGTTGCCGTTGAGCGCACTATCAACCACGCTTTCACCCGTGCCTAACACCAGAGGCAGTGCGTGCTCAACCTCGTATTGCCCCACGCCCAACCATCCAGCTGACTCAAGGCCGCGCAGCCCGAAAAATACGGCTAAGGCGATAATGCCAGTAATCGCGGCACCGGTAAAGTGGCGCAGAAAAATATTTTGCTGGTAGTGATGAAACCAGCCATCAACCAGCTTGCGCAAACGGGCGAACTGAGTTGATACGAGTGAGATGACGATGCACATGAGCACCAGCATCAGGATATAGCGCCAGTCTGCAATGGGCGGCCGGATCACTTCTTCCAAGTGGAAGATCGGCTTGTTCTCAAAATTGATGTCAAACTGGGTGGCCAAAAAAGTTTGATTTAAGTAGACGGGGGCGGTGGTGTTGAGAAAAAACGCCACAAGTGCAGCAATGAGGGAGTAGACCAGTTTCTCGATGATCGGCCGACGGCGATACATGACTTCTGTAGCAAAAAATGCGGCGGTAAACGGAGCTCCCAGCAGTGTAGCTACAGCAGCCGCAATCCCGCTAAGCTGAGCCGTTTGCAGGTCGTCAGGGTCAGTTGGCCCAAGTGGTTTAAATATGCGTGATAAAAATCCCCCTTTGCGCAGACGGGGCTTGAAGATAGCGGCCGCTAAGCTTTCTCCGATCAGGGTTACGCTGGCTTCCAAACCACCGCTACCACCGCTGCCCAGTGTGGCTAGCGTGGCTATAAATTTGCGGACAGCCAATGAAAGGCTGGGTAGCTTCCAGCGCACATCAACCCCTTCAGTGCCCAAAATTGACTGTTCAAACGTGGGTTCAGACGCGTAATAAAGCGAAATCGCTCGTTCAAGCCCGTCCCCCTCAACGTCGATTAATTCATGAATATGCCCTTGTTCGTCACGATAGTGAACAACGGAGGAGCCAAATCTTGAAATGAGAGCTACTACAAGCGCCCCAAGTAGCAAAAATCCAAGCATGTAGGGGGCCAATAAAAGCAAACTGGTTTCTTCTAAAAAGTGTAGAGTGAAGTGCTCCAGCTCATGCACGGCTGTTTTCAAGCTAAAAACAACCAGCCACACAACGGCCCCCACTAAAATTGAGCGGAAAACGAGCGCACGCTCGTGTTTGTCAAAGTGATTGAGTAATCCTCGGAGCATGTTGGCTAATCAGCATTTCAGCTAATCAGCCGGTACAATCTGGCTGATTAGCTGAAAGTGAGCATAGCGAACGTGCTGATTAGCTGATTAGCTAATCAACTATAAAAGATCTTTGACGATGTCGCGCTCGCTATTCAACTCTTCTTCAGTTGCAGCTACTTTTTCTTTGGCAAAGTCGGTGAACTCAAGCCCTTGCACAACTTCGTAGCCGCCGTTGCCGTCTGACCGGAGCGGGAAGGAGAAGATCAAACCTTCTGTGATTCCGTAATCCCCTTTCGAGCAGACGGCCGCTGAGAACCAGTCGTCTGCTGGTGTTTCAGCGATGAAGCTTTTGACGTGGTCAATAGTCGCGTTGGCAGCAGACCCGGCCGATGATTTGCCGCGGGCCGCAATAATGGCCGCACCACGTTTTTGAACGGTAGTAATAAATTCACCGCGTAGCCAGTCATGATCATCAATCACGTCCATGACCGGCTCGCCACCGATTTTGGCGTTTTCAATGTCAGGGTATTGGGTTGCACTGTGGTTTCCCCAAATGGTCACGCAGCTGATGTCTGAAATGCCAACACCTGCTTTCTCAGCGATCTGTGAGTAAGCGCGATTTTGATCCAAACGGGTCAAAGCGCTGAAACGCTCGTTGGGGATATCTGGAGCGTTATTCATAGCGATCAAGCAGTTGGTGTTGGCCGGGTTGCCGACAACGGCTACGCGGATGTCGCTGGCACCTTTTTGAAGTGCTTCACCCTGTCCCACGAAGATCGGACCGTTTTCTTTGATTAGGTCCCCGCGCAGCATGCCTTTGCCACGTGGCTTTGAACCAACTAACAGGGCCCAGTTGGCACCGTCAAATGCTACGTTGGCATCGTCAGTCATCACGATTTCTTTTAAATTGGGGAAAGCACAGTCGTTCAGTTCCATTGCAACGCCTTCGAGCGCGCCCAGTGCAGGAGTGATCTCAAGCATTTTGAGGGTCACCATGGTGTCTGGGCCGAAGGTCTCGCCTGATACGAGGCGAGGTAAGAGTGAATAACAGATTTGCCCGGCGCCGCCGGTAACTGCAACAGTAACGTGTTTGCTCATTTTTTTATAACTCCTTTGCGGATAACTAAGGCGATTCACGAATTTAAAGCATACAATTTGGACGCATTAAATTGCTTCACTGCCGTTTTCAAAATTATTTTTCGGATAATTATTTTTGAAAACAGTCTAACTGCGGCCGAAAAAAGCGCGCTTCACGCCAAATAACAACGGCTGACAAGCGGTCATCAGTTGTTTGGTTAAATCATTTGCTACTTTAGTTGGCTACAGGTTTGGAAAGTTAAAGTTGGTGAATTTCTAGGCGGGAAACAGCCATACAGACGATTGGTAAAATAATGTATTCCAAAAATCAACCAGCATCGCCTCCCAGCCAGCCAACGGGATGATTACCCCGATCCTTCTTTCTTTTGGTTGGCTTTACTGCCCCGTATTATCCCTCGGAACGATTTATACGCACGTATTTTTGCAGGTTCAATGGGATAGGGCGATTAAGGCTCAAATAAGTAGTACCTTAGGTATTCTAATTCCCTTTTTCGCATAACGTGGGGTGTAATGTAGCTTCTTTTGGGTTGTCCGGTCGATACTACCGCCGCACGATCGGCTTTTGCTCCTTACTGAAACTCCGGTCTACTTACCATTTATTTTTTGATTGCGCTATTGCCCCTTGACACGCTGCACCCGACTTGTGAATGGTTAATGACGATGCCTATTGCTGAAGGAGAGGAGATTGTGGATATGCCGGGAGATATCATTCATGGGGCTGATACGCTGTACTTTGCATGGCAGTCTGGGGTTCCTACGGTCGCGAGTTTTGGCCTGAGGAAAACACGCTTTATAAGCACGAATGGCAAGGCTATGAACCTGCCCACATTGGCTTCACTATTCCGGCCAAATTGGTTTCCGTCGGGTGGCACGAGATCAAAGTTAAGAATAGATAAGCACTGAGTTCAACTGAACTAGGCACCGGTAACGACCCCCGAAAACTAGCTGTAGTCTTTAGTAAATTATCGATTCGGTCACAGAATTAGAATCGATTTAGATAGCTAATCTGCGGCTACTTTCGCCAAATCAGCATTCCTCACGCGATTAAAAGACGTAATGGCTACTTCGAGCATGTTTAAGTCTGGCTCACGCGTCGTCAGACGCTGTAGAGCCATGTTTGGTTTGGTGATTGCCCTGATAAACAAATTGTCTTGATGCTTGGCCGTAAACCGCAAAAACTCATAAGCGATTCCTGCAATGACGGGAATCAAAATGACGCGAGACAATACTCGTATCCCGATATTATCTAAACTCGTGGTAGGAATAGGATCTGGCAATGGGATAAGGGTGAAAATAATGATCGAAATGAGCACAACGGTTAGCAGAAAGCCAGTACCGCAGCGAGGGTGCTCGAGCGGGAATGTTTGTACCGTTTCAGGGGTTAGCTCTGCCCCTGCTTCGTAGGCATTAATCGTTTTGTGCTCAGCCCCATGATATGAAAATACACGCCGGATATCAGGGACAAACCCAATTACCCAAATGTAACCGATCAGCAGGCTGAGTTTAACCAAGCCTTCTAACAAATTGCTGAGTAAATGCTCACCACCTTCACCGCTGGCCGGTAGGATAAATTCGGCAATGGCGGCCGGGAGAGCGATAAAAAGTCCGACTGAGAAGCATAAAGATAGTATGACCGCTCCGATCATGATAGGTTGTGAGAAGATGTCATCGGCAGATCGTTCTACTGTTTCGCTGGGGCTAAAAGGTTTATCTGCTGGTAAATGCTCCCTTGATTCAAAACTTTGCCCCTCACCTTCTTCGTCTTCGGGTACGGCAACGTCGGCCGAAAACATCAGGGCTTTCATACCAATACCGAGTGCATCCCACAGCATGGTAATGCCGCGCAGAAATGGGGTGCGACTGATAAAGCTGTCATAAATTGCAGGATTAAGCGGCTCTGTGTGAACCACAATCCGATTTTCAGGATCGCGCACTGCAACCGCATACGCATTTTTCCCCCGCATCATCACCCCTTCCACAACAGCTTGTCCACCATATAGTGGTTTTTGATTAGCATTTTCCATAGTTAGCGCATTGTAACAGATCAGTCAGCTGTGAACAGACACCTAAGTGAATTTCTTTTACACTTGCGTAATTTCTTTTTCGCACCTAAGCGCATTTCGATTCACACGCGAGTCATTTTCCTACACAGTCCTGCACAGTGTAAAAAAATGGCCCCTCACAGTCGTGTAAGGGGCCACAAATTGGGTGTTATTTGCTTATGCTAGACGGTAAATTTAGTAACCGTTCTCTTCCAAAATTGCTGTGACTTGAGCATTCATTGTTGAATTCAGTGGCCCAAACCATTCGCGTAAAACTGTTTCTCCATCTGGTGCCAATAAAATGTAATGGCTACGGTTGTTAATGTCTAATTCTCTGCGTAAGGCATCAACAGAAGCGTCATCAATATCAAGATCGAAGAAGTCTACTCGACCTTGGAACGTACCTTTCAACCCGTTCACGACGGGTGCATTAGCGCGTCAAGTACTTCACCAAGTGGCAAATGAGTTAATGAACTGCGGCCGCCCCGTCTGCCCGATGAGCTGATAATCATTAGGGCTAACAATGACTGTTTCTTCAATAACTGTTTCTTCAATGGCCACTTCTTCAGGTGATTCTTCAAGAACGGCCTCTTGAGTGGTAGATTCTGCCTCAGCCACTTCTTCTTGAGAAGCTTCTTGTTCTACAACAGCTTCTTCAACCGTTTCTTCAACGATTTCTACTTCTGGTTCTTCTTCAACTACTTTTTCGATCGTCTCTACTTCCACAGCCTCAACCGCTTCTTCCGAAGTGGATTCTTCCACAACTTCAGCTGTGTCTTGGGCGTCAGTGTCTGGTGAAACTGCGGACGGTTCAGTTGTGCCACCGCACGCAGTCATGAGAAAAAGTATGAGAAGAGAACCGCTTAACAAAAATAAACGTCTCATATCTTTAAAATTTGTACCTCGTTTGCAAATAACGTATCTAATGTCCTGAAAGTCGATCATATTCGCATTAGATCACCGAAT
This sequence comes from Chloroflexota bacterium, assembly GCA_039199965.1. GTDB lineage: Bacteria > Chloroflexota > Anaerolineae > Promineifilales > Promineifilaceae > WTJY01. The sequence goes on from JBCCSO010000280.1 coordinate 5,268, forward strand.
AATTTAACAGATTTTGCGGTGATCAATGAATCCTTAACAATGTTGTAAGCAATCAGTTGGTCTTAGCAATAGGATTCCACTTTGTGTATGACCCAACCATACCAAAGAATGGTGCTATAAAAAAATGGGTGTTTCGTGTACTATATAACTATTCCACATGTTTTCTCACTTCCCTTATTTTAAAAATCTAATGAAATTTGTCAGTAATCAAGGGCATACAAACCCAGAAATAAACCTAGCTATCGAAGAGTTTCTGCTCAGAAATATTACCCACGAGCCAGAAATATTGCTGTTCTATATTAATGAGCCCTCTGTAATCATCGGCCGAAATCAGAATTCTACAGAAGAAATCGACCCAAGTTACATTGAAGATAACGGTGTGCACGTTGTGCGCCGCTTGTCAGGCGGTGGCGCTGTTTATCATGATCTTGGCAATTTAAACTTCAGCTACATTTCAAGCGCAGCAGAGAATTTGCATAACTATGCACACTTCATTGAGCCGGTGGTCGAGGTGTTGAATGAATTGGGGGTTCCGGCCAAACTACATGGCAAGAGTGACGTGTTTGTTGAGGGAAAAAAGATATCAGGGAACGCCCAATATGCGTCACGCGGCCGCATGGTCAGCCATGGAACTATTCTATTTGACACAAACGTCCAGCATATGATGCAGTCGCTTAATCCGCGTCAGGTTGCAATTGAATCTTCTGCCGTCCAGTCTGTGCGTAACTTTGTTACCAATGTTAAAGATTACTTAGATGACGGATTTACGATTGATAATTTAAAACAGGCTATTTTGGATAGGATTTTCGGCTCTACCTCACCCTCCGAATATGTTATTAATAGATCAGATTGGATTGAAATTGAAAAGATCAGGGGGCAGCGGTTTGGTTCTTGGGACTGGAATTTTGGCCGAACGCCTGACTTCAATATTCAAAAAACAGGCGAGTTTCCGGCCGGGA
>JBCCSO010000281.1:0-6209 GCA_039199965.1 Chloroflexota bacterium
ATGGGGAGCTGTTTTTGGTACGGTGATGGCTTTTTTGGTGACTCGCTTTTTCGCCACTGATCATATTGCGCTGAGTTTTTTCACGATCACGGTGACGATGGTGCTGCTGTTTGGTATGAAAGGAAAGCGGCTAACAGAATCAGCCCGGCCGAATCAGGGGATGCTGGTTACGCTGAACAACGGTCTGGCCGGTGGCTCCATCACGACATTGATGCTGTTTGCGGCCGTGGCACTCGTAGCCGGATGGCAAAACGGGCTGCTGGTGGGGGCCTTGGTTGGCTTAAGCGTGATGTTTACCCAAGGGCTTTTTATTGTGCTGCGCCACGCAGTGCTTCGGTTGTTGCTGTGGCGTTCATTGGGGATACCTTTAAATGGGGCCAGTTTTTTTGATATGATTTGCCGGTATTCAGTGTTGCAAAAAGTGGGTGGTGGCTATGCATTTCGCCATCGGCTCATTCTGGATTATTTTGCAGACAGGGCTAGCAGATAGTAGGTATTGGATGGTGGACAGTTAAACCACATTACCGTATACCGTTCACCAGCAATCAATCATGAGCAAAAATAACTCGAATGTCCTTTTCTTATTGCCGTGGCTGCTAGGCACAACGCTGCTGATTGTGGTGCCCGCACTGTCTATGTTTGGCCTTGCCTTTTGGGATGATGGCAGGTTGTCAGCTGCGGTTTTTCAGCGGCTGCTTACGTCTGATCTGGTTGGAATTTCGTTTTACAATAGCCTCTTTTTTCTTGTTTTGGCGGTGCCTGTGCGTACGCTGGGAGCGCTTTTTTTAGCGCTGCTGCTCCGGCCGAAAACCCATCGGGTCGCACGCGCAGCCGTCTTTGCCCCTTCCATCATTCCGCCACCGGCGTGGGCCCTGATTGGGCTGTGGCTGTTTAATCCGCTGTACGGTCCCATCAACATGGTTTTAACTGGACTGGGCCTGCCCGGCATCAATTGGCTAGTGGATGCGAACGCCACACGGCTGATGTTTGTGATTCTAGCCGGTTTCCAACTGGGGGAAGGATTTATCGTTTTGCTTATCGGCCGGGCCTTGATTCCTGACTACCTAATGGATGCTGCACAGTTGGATGGGGCAGGGTGGTTTGGTCGCTTTTGGTACATCACCCTGCCGCTCATGCTCCCGTGGCTGGCGTTGCTTACCGGCCGAGATTTGCTTGTGAGTTTGCAGGGCACATTCACACCATCGTTCATGATTACCTACGGCGGCCCTTATTACTCGACCACCTTTTTGCCGCTGCTCATTTACGAGCTAGCCTTTGACTTTCGTGACCCTGCGCTGGTAGCGGGCGTCTTGCTGGTGTTTTTTTCAGCCGTGGCCGGGGTAAGTCTGTGGCTGTGGCAGCGGGCGATTGAGAGTGGCTAAAGTCAGCGTTCGACGCGCATTGGCCGCCGTTGTGGGCGCTATCTTTTTGCTGCCGCTGGTGATGGGGGGATTGGCCTCGCTATCTCTGGCCGGACAAGCTGCCCCACAAAATCTAGGTGCCCTATTGCGTGAGTGGAGCTGGCAGAATTATGCTGAAGTTTTTCAAATGATTCCGTTGGGTCAGCATCTTTGGAATTCACTTCTTGTAGTCATCGTGAGCGTACCATTTTCTGTCCTAGTTGCATCCTTGGCAGCCTTTTTCCTCATTCGATCCAACCAGCCGTGGCGTAGATGGCTGGTTGCCTTCGCTATTGTCACGATGCTGGTGCCCCCTTCGGCCGTGTGGCTTTTTCGCTTTCAACTGCTGAGCAGGGTGGGGCTGGTTGATACTCGCTTGGCCCTGATGCTATCCGCTTTTGCCGGGGGAAGCTCGCTGTTTGTTTTGATTTACTTTTGGGCGTGGCGTCAGGCTCCGGCCGACCTGTTCGACGCGGCCGATATAGATGGGGCTAGCTTCTTGCAGGCGTGGTGGCAGGTGGCATTGCCGCTGGTACGACCTGCCACGGCGGCCGTAACTCTGCTGGCCTTTATGTTCTTCTGGGGGAATTTTATCGAGCCGGTGCTTTTTATTTATGATCCTAATAAATACACGCTCCCGATTGGGCTGCAACTGCTCAATCAGCTTGATGCCAGCAATCGGCCGCTGCTGCTGGCTGGCGCCATGATCGCCATTGTGCCACCGATGCTTCTATTTCTAATCACGCAGCGCTGGTTTTTACAGGGGGAGTGGACACGATGAGAAGCAAGTTGCAAGATGCAAGATGCATTCGCCGTTTGCACATTCTACTTTTAGTCTCTCTTCCCTTCTCTCTCATCCTACTAGGGTGTCAAAACCAGTCTTCTACCATCTCGTTTGCTTTTGCCGGTGATGTGGCCGAATTGGCTGCCTATCAAACCTTGATTAATGCGTTTGAGCAAGCCCACCCAGACATCGAGATTGAAATTCGCCATGCTCCATCCCGCCAAGATTTTCAGCAGAAGCTGGTGACGATGTTTGATGCCAATCAGCCGCCGGATGTGGTGCTGCTTAACTATCGGCGGATGGCCCGTTTTGCGGCTGATGGGGATTTGCAGCCCGTAACCCCTCATTTGTCACAGATCGATCTTGATCCCGACGCGTTTTATCCGATTGCACTTCAAGCCTTCACTTGGAACGATGAACTGTGGTGCGCGCCTCAGAATATTTCTAGTCTAGTTGTGTATTACAATCAAGATCTGTTTGATGCGGCTGGTCAGCCCTACCCACAACCTAACTGGACTTGGGACGATTTTTTGCGTACGGCAAAAGCCATCACTACAAACGAGATTTATGGGGCTGCTATCGATCCCGGTCTGTATCGGCTGGCTCCGTTTGTCTGGCAGGCGAATGGGGTGCTTGTTGATGGGGATGAGCTGCTGCCGGAATCGGCCGAAAATCTGGCTGCGCTGACTTGGTTTACGGAGCTGCAAACGGTGCATAATGTGGTGCCGAATGCGCTTGCAGCTCAATCGCTCCCGGCCGATGAGCGGTTTTTAAGCGGTGGGGTAGCTATGATTTTTGAAAGCCGCCGTTTTACGCCCATCATGCGAGAGGTGGCTGACTTTGACTGGGACGTTGCCCTTCTGCCGCAAGGTGAACGTAAGGCGGGTATTTTACACAGCGATGGTTATTGCCTAGGACAAACACCATCAGCTGAAACCTTGATGTTTGTCCGCTTTGCGCTGTCAGAACAGGGACAACAAATCTTGGCACAAACCGGCCGGACTGTTCCGTCGCGCTTAGCGATTGCGGAATCAGACCGCTTTCTGAACGATGGTCAATTGCCTATGAGTAGCCATGTTTGGTTAGATGAGGTAAGCACACTCCAAACCGTTCCTCTGCACCCTAATTGGTTGCAGTTTGAGGAGATGGCTTCAACCGAAATAGAAGAGGTGTTTTACGGTCGGATTTCACCCATAGAGGGGCTTGATCAGATACAGATTCAGTCTGGTAATATCCAAATTAACGACTAAAAAAGCCTGCATAACTTCCCCGTTATGCAACTGATTTTTTCTTGCTAAGCTATTTTTATTATGGGAAACGGTCAGTGCGGAATTAACCAACCTAGTGCTACGTCAAGGATGGATAGATGGAAACCCTTGACGTATCCTACAGTGGTTTATCCTGCTGAAATTTCCATCACGTCATGATTGACAAACCACTAGTGCTTCGCCCAACTTCTTTTGCTGGGTTTTTATTTGAAAATGGCGAAGCCTTAAGTGTTTGTCCCGTACGATCACCTAGCAATCTTTGTTTGGTCAAACACTAGAATAAAGAGAAATTTAATCATGCTACAAGAATTCAGAGATTTTATCGTTACGGGAGATGTTATTGACTTGGCGGTTGTGGTTAGGATCAGTGGTGTGTTTAGTGCTATCGTGACCTCGTTTACAAACGACTTGCTGATGCCTGTTTTGAGTCTGTTTACAGGCGGCATAGATTTTTTCATGCAAACTAAAAAGAGGCTGCTGATCATTCATAAGCCTCTTTTTTATGCGTTGAAGCCAGCTTAGGGTGTTAAATTTGCCGGAGGTTCGCCATTGGGAAAGTTTTCCTCTAGAAATGCTTCGATTCGACCTAAACGATTGCCCGGATCTGGATGGGTGCTGAAAATTTCTGGCTGACGTGCCCCTCCACCCGCTTCAGCTAGAACCTCCATCACGCCGATCATTGCGGCCGGGTTGTACCCTGCTTCTAGCATGATTTCTAAGCCTAGACGGTCAGACTCAATTTCATCCTCCCGGCCATAGCTCATATTGACCATGTTGCCTACCATCTGAGCCATGCGCTGCGTACCCTGACACGATGTGCCACTTTCGCAGGCGGCCATAACAACTGCCCCGGTGAGACCCTCGGTTAGTTCTTGCTTGGCGATCCTTTGAGCACCGTGGCGCGCAATGACATGGCCGATTTCATGGCCTAATACACCCGCTAGCTGAGCTTCTGTTTCAAGTTTGTTAAAGAGCGCGGCCGTGATAAAGATCGGCCCGCCCGGAAGGGCAAATGCATTAATGGTTTGGTCGTCTGCTAGCAGCGTAAATTCAAACGGATACTCTGACTTGGTGGCATAGCTGTTTCGAACCAGTCGCTGACCCACCATGTCAACCAAAGCTTGTGCCTCTGGATCAGGATCTAGCCCGCCAAACTGCTGAATCATTTGTGGTACAGCCTGTAGCCCCATTTCAATTTCCTGATTCCGATTGAGGCTGATGTATTGGACTTCACCGGTTGTTGGGTTTACATCTCGCTTGCTCAGAAATGAAAAAAAGGCAAAGCCCGCCACAACTAAGCCTATAAAAATGCGCATTCTCAATGCGTTTCCGGCACCCCTGCGCGGTGTGGTACGTTGTGGAATTCGATTAGATGGTGATCTTTGATTGTACATGTCCTATCCTCCTATTCCCCTATTCTCATTAGGAACAGTGATTAAATACTTTCGAGGCCGCGTTGTTTCTAGAGCCGTGTTGCTGTTCCAAGTAAAAAGCCATTCCCGATAAACTGAAGAGAAAATTGCGGGAAATACAAATATGAATGGAATGTTGATTTTTTCAGTCCCTTAATCTGGAATCCATTCGTTGGTTTCAAAGCGCTCGTCCTCAAATATTTCATAGAAGCCGCCTGCAAGCGCACCAAAAAGGACATGCACCCCAGCCATTTCTGTTGATCTTAGACCTGACATCCACGGAAATAGTAGGTCTGATACAAAATAAAAGTTGATAGCGTAGACAGCTAGACCCAACAGACCACCCCCGAACAAACCTACTAAAATTCCCCAGCGGTGAATGATGAGGGCGATTAGGGCTGTTGCTAGCATGGATAAGAACAGGTGGATAAATAACCCGATCAAAAAAGAGCCAATGTTCAGATCATTGAATAGTGCGCTAGCACCCATCACCATTGATGCAATCAATTTGATAAATGTGGCTAATGTGCCCCCAGATCCGGTTGCGGCTAATGATCCCCCAATGAGAAAGACGGTGCTGCTAATTAGGCCCGACCAAAGAACGGCCCACCAATCAGTGTCCTCATAAATCGGTATAGATTTATTCTCCATTTTTCCTCCAACTGAAATGTGTTTTGAAGCCGACTTCAATGCAATTGGCTTCAATTTTTATGATACATGATTTCACGAAAATGGTGTATCAAATAGTGAAGAGGAGGGAAAAATGCCAACTAATGGGTTATTTACGCGCCCCGGCCGCTTGGTTATCAATTCGTAATATTTTCGACAGGGGTGTGTAACTATTACAAATTAATCTCACAACCGATAACCCAAACTCTGCTTTAAACAAGGTTTGCAGATTTACGAATCAATCGGAGAGATGAATATGAAAAAGTCACTGTTAAGTGTAATTGTGGGAATGCTTTTGTTGTTTTTAGCGTCAGCTTGTAGCAGCCCCGAGGCTCCGGCTTCGGCTCCGGCTCCGGCCGCGGAAGTTGAAACTGCATCTGAAGTCATGGCAGAAGCGGAAATGTCAGACGATGAGATGATGGGCGAGGAAATGTCTGATGACGAAATGATGGAAGACGAGAAGTCAGACGAAGCCATGATGGAAGACGAGAAGTCAGACGAAGCCATGATGGAAGACGAGAAGTCAGACGAAGCCATGATGGAAGATGAGAAGTCAGACGAAGCCATGATGGAAGACGAGAAGTCAGATGAAGCCATGATGGAAGACGAAAGTCATGACGAAGCCATGATGGAAGATGAGAAGTCTGATGAGGCCATGATGGAAGATGAGAAGTCA
>JBCCSO010000282.1:0-6188 GCA_039199965.1 Chloroflexota bacterium
AAAGATCATGATGAAACGATCTTCAAGCATTTTGCTGGGCATATTGGATTCAGCCAACCACTGCATTTTGAGGGCATTAGCAGTATTTTCTCCTTGTTCAATGCCCAAATAAACAACATAGCCATCGTAATTATAGACCATACTGTACATGAATTGAGCCTGTATCATTAGTCGGCCGACACCTGACAGCGGTGTAAATACGGCCGAGCAACTTCCCCGTCTGATTGGCACACACAAATCAACCACCTTGACGCCGGTTTCAAACACGTGGTTTTGAGAAACCGGTATATTGAGGAAACGACTACCATCCGGTTTAAGGGGCCGTTTGTCTAAAGATTGACCTTGACTGTTTATGATGCGACCGGCCAGTTTTTCTATATTTGGGATTTGGCGCAATTGACTTTGGGTGGCTGCGGCTTGATCTGCAGGCAGTTTAAAATTTAGTAATTGTCCAAAATCACTCAACCCCTTGGTTTGCGCCCACTCAACAGCCGTCTGTTCAAAATTATCTTTAGCCTCCAGAGCTACGCCCGACCCGAGCAACATTTCTGCAATTTCTAGTTCTTCACGCAGCACTGCATAGTGGAGCGAAGTTAGTCCATTTTGGGCTTTTTGATTAACCTCCGCGCCAGAGTCAAGCAAGAATCGGACCATCTCAGCTTGTCCGGTTATGATGGCATGGTGCAGCGGCGTAAACGGCTCACTTTCAAGGCCATCGATTACAGCCCCGTGCTCGAGCAAAATTTTGGACAGTTCAATGTTACCCACGCCGGCCGACCAGCTCAGAGGTGTAACCCCAAGAGGCCAATAATAAGTGTCTGACGCAACCGTCCATTCACTTAAGACATTTACGAGTTCAGGGTTTGCCTTGAGCTGCTTTTTGATTGTCGTTAGATCATTGGCTCTCAGTGCGATATAGAAGGCAATCAATTGAGCTTTACTATCTTTTTCTTGGGTTATGTTTGTATCTTTATTCATGAGTATAAGTTGACGTTTGAGATTGACGCGGGCGTCATGCAAACGTTTTTTAATTGTTGTGATTGGTAATTGGAGAAGTGAAGAAATTTCTTTTTGAGAATACCCGTTGAGGTAGTGAAGAGAAATGGCTTGACTTTGAGCTTCAGGCAGCAAGGCGATGCCATCGTAAATGAACTGTTTTTCGGCCGTTGCATCTACCTGCTCGCTGACGGTTTTTTGATTGTCTACTGGCATGTGATCCAACTGCGAGCCTAGATCACTAGCTTTGCCTTTGAAGCGCGACCGCAACTGGCGATCCGCCTGCTTGAGTACGATGCGCCGAAACCAGCCGGGAAATGCCTCGGGCGTACGCAGTTTTGGTAGCGCCTGATATGCCTCCCAGAACGCTTCTTGAACCGCATCCTGAGCATCTTGAGGCTCACCCAACATGCGGATGGCGTGTGAGTAAGCCATCTTTTCAAACCGATTAATGATGACCTCATAGGCGGCCGTCTTACCACTGAGGGTCTCACGGACCAGGTCACCAATCTCTTGGTCTGCTGGGCGAGTTGCGGGAATTTTCTCTTCAGTATTCACGAATAAATCCTCATCAAATCCAATTATTTGCGAATAGAGGCGTGAGACTTGATAGTCCTAGAGCAACAGCTGCCGCCGTTCCTTTCGCCCGGACAGCGTCTCACTGCTTGACTACGTAATTGGTATAAAATTAGACGTTTACTTATAAGTCCCAGTTGGCATCAAAAAGGATACAAATCGGAATTTCAAACAGATAGATTTGAGTAAAATCGATTGAATTGAACATCAAAGACAGTACGATTGTGCGATGCTTTCCAAGTATTCGCATCTTTTGCGCAACAACAGAGATTATCGATTTTTATGGCTGGGATTTTTAGTTAGCCAAATTGGGGACTGGTTTAACCTGATCGCCTCTGCATCGTTAGTGGCTGAGCTTACAGAGTCTGGGACACAGTTGAGCTTATTGTTTTTGGCCCGTTTTCTGCCGCTTTTTGTGATGAGCCCCTTTGCTGGGGTCATTTCTGATCGGTTTGATCGGCGGCACGTGATGATTGTTTCAGACATTCTGCGTGCTTTGACGATTGTGGGGCTAATGTTTATTCGTGATGAGTCGATGATTTGGCTGTTTTACGTACTAACGGCCGCGCAATTCTCTTTGACCGCCCTATTTTTGCCAGCCCGCACGGCCGCTATGTCGAACATCGTTAAGCAAGATGAGCTGGTGACGGCCAATGCGCTCGACAGCGTGACATGGAGCACAACTTTGGCATTTGGTACCCTGCTTGGCGGCCTAGCCACTGCGTTTTTCGGCATTACAACAGCGTTTGTGCTAGACATCGGCACCTTTTTGCTATCAGCTTGGTTCATCAGTCGGATTTCTGTGGAGGCCATCGCCCCAACCAATGAGGAAAATGAAAAGCAAGGGGGCTTTGCAGAAATCGCGGCCGGGTTTAACTATTTGTGGGGCGCCAAGCTGATGCTGGCTATTGCATTGGTTAAAGCGACAGGATCGCTGGTATACGGTGCCATCAACGTGCTTGAAATTTCTGTTGCTGAAGATGTGTATCCGCTTGTGTTTGACTACACATTTAGAGGTGTAGCTCAAAGCGTTGGGGAAGGCGGCACACTCACGTTGACCTTGTTCTATTTGGTTACTGGCATTGGTACCGGCATCGGCCCGGTTGTGCTGCAGCACTGGTTAGGGGAAACAGAAAAGGCGTTGCGCTGGGGGATTTTGCTATCGTTTATTTTAATGACAATTGGGCTAATCGGGATGGCGTTTGATTTTGGGCTGTCTTGGTTTGTACTGGCAAGCCTGTTCCGCACGCTGGGATCTGGGACACTGTGGGTCTTCTCGGCCGCATTGCTGCAAATTTTGGTACCAGACCATGTGCGAGGCCGCGTCTTTGCCTTTGAGTTTGCCGCTTTGACGCTCACCCAGTCGATCTCAATCTGGCTAGCAGGTTGGTTTCAAGACAATCTGGGTGTCTCACTGTTTCAGGTGGTGGGGATATTTGCAGGAATTAGCGTGGTTGTCACCCTCTATTGGGCGTGGTTTTATTTTGCTTATAAGAAAAGGCCGTTGGTACAGATTGCGGGTTAAAAGCACAATTCTTTTTGAGGTATTATTCAGGGCATGAAGGTTGATCAGCTAGATTTTAGCCGGGAAGTTGATCCGGCATCAGTAGGCATGGACACAAAGGCGGTGCGCCGCGTAGGGGAGATGTTCGACGATCAGTTCTTACGTGGCCTGCATTCGGCCGGACAGATGGTTGTTCTTCGCCACGGACAGGTTGTCCTGAATCGCAAAAACGGACTGCTCCGGCTAGGTTCTTATGAATCTGTTCAAGACAGCACCCCCTTTTTAACATTTTCTGTCACTAAGCCGCTGACGGCTGTTTGCATGTATCAGCTCATTGAGATGGACTTGGTATCATTGGATGACCCCATCGCCAAATATTGGCCTGAATTTGGACAGAAGGGGAAAGAAGCCGCCACAGTGCGGCATGCGCTTACCCATCAGGCTGGTATTCCGGCCCGAGGACTGTATCCACAAATACCGCGCTGGTGGAGCTGGGATGCAGTTGTTCGCTCTGTAGCTGAATTAGAAGTGGAGTACGAGCCAGGGTCAAAAACAGCGTATCACGCTTTAAACTATGGGTTTATTTTGGGTGAGATTGTGAGAAGAGTAACAGGCAAATCGATCGATCAATACATGGAAGATCATGTCTTTCAGCCGTTGAAAATGCGCAACTCTTGGTTAGGACTGCCGCGGTCACAAGCCAAAAGAGCGGCCGAGCTGTACTCTACTTCTAGTGACCAAAATGGAGCAGTCATGCTGTTTCGATCAGCCAGACACACGGTTCTCCCGGCTGCTACGCTAAACAGTACAGCACAAGATTTGGCGGTTTTCTACCAAATGATGCTGAACGGCGGCACGATGTACGGCAAGCGCATTCTTGAAGAAGAAACGGTTAACTCAATGCTTGAGGTTCAATTTGCGGGGCATGACCACACGTTTGATCAGTTTGTCCGCTGGGGAGGTGGGGTTTTGCTGGGTGGCGAAAAACCGGCCGAATACGCGGATCGGCCGCCTGCTTACGGCCGGAAATCAAGCCCCTCAACATTTGGTCACCCCGGTCAGCGTAGTTCAACGGCTTGGGCGGACAGTGACAAAGATGTTGTATTGGCCTATACCGTAAACACGCTGGTTAGTGATCAAGAAAGCGCAGAGCGTTGGGCCAGTTTAGCTGATGCGATTTGGGACGCCATTCAAGATTAATAAAATAATGAGATAATAGGATGATTCAGTATTTCCTCTATTTTTCACCCACATTCAGGTAACTGTCTCATTAGCCTTGTAGAAGTCTACTCGTACGCAATTTATAATAGTGGTACCAACTTAGAGTATCGGTCACTCGCCACAAATTATTTGCACTTCCAGAAAATCTCTGAGGAGTGCCCGCCACTCACGCACCATCAGTATGACTTTCCTCCGAAAACCACCTCGTCACTATCTTGTTTTCATCTATCCACTCGTTGCTTTATATCTTGTATTTTTCGCGTGGTTGATGCTCCGGCCGGAACCGACCACTATCCAGGCTGCGCAAAAGTCAATTCGGCCGGAGGTTCAGCTTTTTGCTGCCCCTCACTCTGAAGATATTGCGATGAGTTTGTTTGAGGATGATGCCAAGGTGGCCGAAATTCTAACCGAGGTTGAGCATGACTTTATCCAAGCGGTGCCGCTAGCACACGGTGAAGCAGCGCAGTGGGCGAACTGGGGATGCTGGGATGAGACCTGCGCCCACATGCTGTACTATAACTTTACAGGCGGCGGCACGATTGAGGGGGTTGTAAACCTTGATCGAAACGAGGTCCTAGATGTTTGGCTGAGTGAGGAAACCCGGCCGCTGGCCAGTTCACGCACGTTAGAAACGGCAGTTATCATCGCCTCACAGGACAAGCAGGTACGCAGTGTCCTAGGCAATGTCACCCCCGATGATTTGATGATGGTACCGATGAATATCTGGCTGCTGGACGATGCCTGTAATGAAGATTGGTGTGTTGACCTAACATTTCATGATCCGGCCGATAGCGGAAAGATTTTCCACGTCACCGTCAATATGGAAAAAGATCAAGTTGCGCGTACGTTTTACACGCGCGGCCGTGAATCAGTACCGTATCGTGATTTGACCCCGCAGCGGACCGCATGGTCAAACGGATGTCATGAAGAAGGTGGCTGGGAAGTTTGTTGGGAGATGACGGCTCATGACGGCATTGAATTCTTCGATGGCAAATTTAACGGACAGGCCGTCTTTAAGAGCATCAAGATTCCTCAAGTCGAAGTGTGGTATCCCTCTTGGCCGGGTGGGTATCGTGACGAGATCGGTTCGGCCGCGTCTGTCCCCCCTTACTTTGATACCAACCTTGACTCTGTGGAAGGTGGCTTCCGCATTAGCCAGTTGTTTACAGAATTTACTCGCTGGCCCAACTGCATCTGTTGTTACCGGTATGAACAAGCCATCGCCTTATTTGACGATGGCAGCTTTGAGGCTCAATTTGTCTCGCACGGCCCGGGCTGTGATGACTTATCTGTCTATCAGCCGCTGTGGCGTATCGACCTTGATTTGAAAGATGAGGTGAACGATTCCGCTTTTGTCTTCTCTGATAGCCAGTGGCAAGAGATTAATCAAGAGGTCGAGTTTGACATGTTTCCGGATCAAGAGGTTTCACCCGATGGAGAAAAATTTGCCACTTTTGATGGCGATCTCCACTACCGTTGGTCATACGTTTCGGCCGATCCGTTGGGATTAGACGATGCAAAAATGTTCATGGTCAAGTGGAATGAAGATGAGGGTGAAATTCCGGTATTAACCGGCGCGGCCAATACATTTGCCCCTCCCCGCAATTTTATTGATGGAGAGAATTTCTCTGGTGACAATATCACGATGTGGTACGTCCCGTTCTTGAAAACAAAGAAAGGTGGCCCGTGGTATTGCATGCCGGACCCATCCCCAGACTTTACCCCGTGTGAGGCTGTGCTGCGGGCAGAACCGGCCGGAGGGCTGCCATCGGCCGAAGAGTTGGCAGCTCTAATCGCAGAAGCAAACCCAACTGAAATAGAAATTGTTCCAGAACAAGAGCAGGATGGTGAGCCAGTTCCCACTGCGCTCCCCACCAATACACCGATTCCA
>JBCCSO010000283.1:0-6175 GCA_039199965.1 Chloroflexota bacterium
ATTTTGAATCTAACCCAAAAAAGATTAATATTGAAGCAGATGAGTCTACATAATATTTTGGAAGTCGAATACCAATCAACATTTCCATAGTCTAGGATGGTTATCAATGGCTGAAACAAAAGGCAAAGGTCAAGGATTAAGCGAGCTACAGCAACTGCGCGGCATTGTATTGGGAGAATACACGCTGGAGATGGACCAGCGATTAACAGAGTTGGAGCAGTCGATGCGAGTTGCAGAGACTTCACTGGGCAAAGCGATAGAAGATGCCAATCAGCTAGGGGCCAACGAAGTTCAGGCGGTTCGTGATTTAGTTGAAGATAAAATGTCAGAGCTTACGGCTGACATCAACAAGCAGCTGTCAGAAATTCGCGCACAGCTAAACTCACTAAACGAGCAGAAGGTAACTGCAAGCAGTCTGGGACAGGCCCTTATTTCTTTAGGCGAAAAACTATCTGGTGCAAATCAAGAGTAAGACCGGCCGACTTACGACTCATTTGACTACCCTTTAATACTGCAAACCGTGTCTGAATCGAACCAAAATCCCTCATCAGAACAAGAGACACACCGTGCTGGCGACCAATCGCGCATGGACCAACTGCGGGACCTGCTATTTGAGGCAGAGCGTGCCAAAGTTGAATCTTTAAAAGAAGAAGTTGTTGAACTAGAGCAAGAAATTGCGCGTCTAAAAGAGGAGTTGGAAACTGCTCGTGAAGAGGTCATTCCAAAAGTCACGACAAACATGGGAGACATTACCCACGAGGCGGTTGAAGACCAGCGAACGGAGATGGCGCAGGCGCTAGGGCCGATCATCGGGGAAGCCACAAGATACCAGATCAAAAATTCAAGAGATGACATGGTAGAGGCACTCTACCCGATTGTGGGTGATGCGGTTGCTCGGGCCGTTGGTGAAGCGCTTAACGATCTGCGTGAGCGAATTGATCGGCAGATACGGCCAAACAGAGTCAATGTTGAGCAAACGATCATTGACCGAATGCGGGGAGTTGATCCGGCCGAACTCGCCATTCGCAATGCGCTACCGTTTGAAATTAACCAAATCTTTCTCATTCAGCATGATTCAGGCTTGGTGCTTGAATTTGTGAATCGGGATTCCGACGAGCTGGCCGATAGCGATTTGATCAGCGGCATGCTTACCGCCATCCGCTCTTTTGTAAATGACTCGTTCAACGCTGGGGAAGAGCCGGAAGATTTAAGCGAAATTCAGTACGGGGATGAAAGTATCATCATTGAGAGCGGCACAGTTGCTTACATTGCGGCCGTTATTGAGGGCAGTGAGCCAGAAGGGTTCCGTACCCTACTGCGAACATTGGTCAATGAACTACATATCCAATACCGGCAGGAGCTGGCTGATTACGAAGGTGACAAGACAACGCTACCCGATCTCATCACCCCGATAAATGCCTTTTCAGATGATTTAACATCTGACCACCCCCCGGAAAGTACAATGGGATTTTCCAACGAGCAGGCCACGAAAGCGTTTAGGCGGTTCGGTTTTGTGCTTCTGATTTTCTTGCTTGGTCTGTGTCTATTTTATGGATGGCTCACTTTTCGGCTTTTACCCTATGCAGTTGGCTCAATTACCCCTGAACCCAACGAAGTGACAATCATCATCACAGCAACGGCAGAAGAGTTCACACCGACGGCCGTTCCATCGCCTACTGCCACATCACCCCCTGAGCCCACCAATACGGCCGTAGTGATCATCGTTACGGCTACTCCCGAAAACACCCCGACACCTATCCCCCCCACCGCCACAGCCACACCATCGCCCACAATCACCCCCACATTTACACAAGAACCAAATACAACACTTCTCATCAGCAATCCAGTGTGGAGCCGAGAGTCTCCTGACTCTGATGCGCCAGAATTTATCGCAATATCTGAAGGCACGACTGTTGATTTGATACAAACACAGGATGACTGGTACCAAATAGCTTGGACAGATCGCTGGCGTGGTGATGTAATTGCTTGGATTCGAACAGATTGGGTGGATAATTGAAACTAAATGGCAGTAAGCACGTAGATGGAGGGTAGAATCAACGCAACCTATCAATGAAGACCATTCAAAAAAAAATATGTCTCTTAGGAGATTTTGCCGTGGGCAAGACTAGTCTTGTCCGTCAATTTGTAGAAGGCCTATTTAACGATGAATATTTAAGCACCATCGGTGTAAAGATATCTCGTCGAACTGTTGAGCTACCCGATCAAAATGCAAAAGCAAATCTACTGGTGTGGGACCTAGCCGGTGGGGATGACTACAGCAAAGTAACTTCTGGCTATCTTGCAGGCGCATCGGGTGTTGTGATGGTTTGTGACTTAACCCGAAAAAACACGCTCCAAATGTTAGAGATCTATGCAAGGCAGCTAGATAAGGTCAGCAAAAAGAACTTACCTAAAGTGATTTTAGCCAATAAGGTTGACTTAACTACCGACAGACAAATCACAGAGGAAGCCTTAAATCTGATTGGGGAAAAGCTAAACGCTAATTGGTTCTTAACCAGCGCTAAGACGGGTGAAGAGGTCGAGAAAGGATTCACTCAATTAGCAGAACTACTTATTTAATTCCTCTGGCAAGCGCAATAGAATACCCAAAAGGTATTTCACATGTCCCAAGAACCCTCGTTTCTACCACATGAATCTAGAGCTTTTGACCTTCTTTCTAGCCGGGTCGGATATGCGTTTATCAACGCTGAGCATGTGATCGAGTCTGCGCAAGGGATTATCCAGAGCCTTTCCTACACCCCAGATGTTAGTGTCATCAATCAGCCTTTAACCGATGCATTTGTTGAGTTTTTTGGGTATGAAGAGTCTCTTGATGAAATGCTGGCTGGCAATGTCCCTTTTATTGAGATCGCTGAGGTAAACCGGCCGACGTTTGATGACGATGTCGATTATTTTGATTTTGGCATCTATCCGGCCGATAACAAAAATCCCGGTGAGGGGCTCATCCTACTCGTCGAGAACACAACCAGTCAGGGCAAACTCATGCAGCGGCTAATCCAGCAGCGAAATGAATTGCGCTTGGCCCAGTCAGATCTAGCCAACGCCAATCGAGAACTACACAAAGTAAACGAGCTTAAATCTGTCTTTCTGTCGATGGCGGCTCACGACCTGCGCTCTCCACTGTCAATCATCAGCACGTATGCGGACATCATGCTCACCCACAAGGATAAGCAACCGTTTGAGCAATCCTACGTGTTTAGCCGTATCCTAGAGCAATCGATGTGGTTAAATTCCCTTATAGATGACATCCTCAATTTAAACATGGTTGAGCAAGGGAAGCTCAAAGTCAATTTGGAAAAAACAGATATTCGGATGCCGCTTCGCTCGATTGTGGATCAGTTTCAACCGATTTTCAAAAATCGAAATATTGACATCAGACTCGAAGAACCAGAGGAAGCGGTCTGGGTTTCGGCTGATGCCAACCGAATCAAGCAAATTGCGCTCAACTTAGTAGGAAATAGTGCAAAATTTTTGGGTGATTCAGGCGATATTCGCCTAACTGTTGCCACCGACTCAGCCACCAATGAAGCGATTATTGGATTTGGTGACAATGGACCCGGTATCCCGCCCGCCCAGCAAGAAGAGCTGTTTCAGCTCTTCTATCGGACACCGGGTGCTTCAAAATTTGCAGGGACCGGGCTGGGGCTTTACATCGTCAAAACACTGAGTGAGCTACACGGTGGAACGATAGAAGTTGAGAGTGAAGAGGGACATGGCACGACTTTCTTTTTGCGTCTACCTATCATGACAAGCGATTAAATCACTCTAGATTGATTGTGGAAAGCTGAATCTCATCAGAGCCTCTTAGACTATCAATCGTTTGAATCCTCTCTAAGGATGGCCAATTATAGAATCCGGTGTAAATCTTGTATGTTCCGGGAATCGCATCGGCCGACAGTGGAATGATAAATTCGTCGCGAATGATCTGATTTTTTTTCCAGCGGGTTGTTGGATAAGACTCAAAACAAGGTTGTCGATCGCGCTGCCCGGCCATCACAATCTCGCCGTTAGCCTCACTCCGCACATGGACATACGCAATCCAGTCAAAACGAATTTGATCTGTTGTTAGGTAGTACAGGCCAACAGTGACTGATCCACTATTTGCCATGGGGTCATAGGAAATATCGTACCCTAAGAGCTCAACTTTGTTTTCCCAATTGCCATTCATAGCATACATTGGTTGGGGCTGAGCAGCAGCACCCTTCGGAATTGCAAAAACTGAGAAAGAAGATGGATCAGCCATATCCATCTGTTGATTCCAACTACCTGTAGGGAAGAAGGTGTCTACAAAATCAGTAGATTTTTCAGCTAAGTTAGGCGCTAAAAAATAAGTTGTCTGATTCTTCGCGATTCGCGGAGCAACAAAGCAGTGGCGGCCGTTAAAGTCATTTATATCTGTACGTCTATCTGAGTAAAAAATAATTGGTGCATTCTCTCGCCAGATGGGCGACAGATAAATATCTTCGTCGTCTGGTAGCTCTGACATATATCGGCCGATGTTAGCCTGCTGTTCCATGAAGTGGCTCTCAAGACCGGGATTAGCTGCCCAGACTTCAAAGTAAGCGTAATAGGTCATTCCAGCACAAAACAAAACAACAAAAGTGGCTACAGCCCGCCAGATGAACTGAATCAACCAAGGTGCAAGATTACGAATATTTTGTATAGCCGAAATCAATAAACCAAAACCAATCGCAATAAGGATAAAAACTGCAGGCAAAGTTCCAAAGGTCCGTTTAGCATAGGCGGCCGAATCTGCAAAAACACCGGGTAAACTATAAAAAACAAGCCAGAATAGTAAGAACGGATAAATCCAATTACGCCATTTGAAACATGCTCCAAGAATGCCTAAAACAAAGAAAACACCTAGCAAAGGTGACAGTAAAGGACGTCCGGGCACATTAATAAGCGGATCGTAGTCCCCTTCTACAAAATAAACTTTCGCAACCGCCACACCGCGCTCAAAGAGCAGCCCTAACTGATCTTGAATCCCTTCGTCGGTGCTCACAACCACAATGTCGTCTAATCGACGATTGAATGCGCCAGGGTTATTTTGGCTGTAGAAAAATAGCGGTGCTGCGATCGCCATCCCAATCATTAGTGCGATTAAAAATGTTTTTCGTTCTTGAGCAATCGGCCGCTTCTTTTGATTCACGTAAAAGAAAAACACAGCCGCAAAAACAAGAATGATGAGAGGTTGAGCAAGTTGATAGGTGTACAGCCCCACACCCAATCCAGCACCGGATAGCCATATGTCTTTTCTCGAACCGGTCCGCAGCCCCCGCATTAAAAATCCTAAAACCAAAGCAAATAACAGGGGTGTCAAAATTACCCGGACGCTATAACGACTCCACGCCAAATGCCAGAATGAAACAGCAACAAAAGCCATGGCCAATGTTGCACCGTGTTTGCGCAAAAATTCTTGCTCTTCCCTATAAAATAGTTCACGCGCAAGAAAATAAACGGCCGGGAGTGTGAGAATAGCTATAAATGCGGAGGTAAGATGGATTGCAAAAGCCCGAACCCCGACTGTACTAAACAAAGCAGCCACTAGATAACTGAATAACGGCTCTCTGCCAAAATTAGTTGCAAAATAAACGGGACGAGCCCCATCCAAAATTTCAAGCGCATCAATTCCATAGTAAGCAGGATCAAACCCCAAATCTGGCGGCAAGGTGGCTAATTGATGCAGCCTCAAGAAGACGCCAATCATCAGGATTATCAATTTAACAGCATGGGGATTTACTGACAGTTGATAGCGGCTGCTGGTCACCATTGCTTTCCTTCTCCCGTTTTTAAAAGCCAAAGATCCCGTAACCCTTTTTCTGGGTCGTTGGCGCTTTCTATTTAATTCCTGTTGGTCAGTAAGGGGTAATCGTTCACGCAGGCATCGTCATATTTAGAACTCTATCAGCAAATTGTGTAGAAAATATGTAGTAATCCCGCAGAACTCATGCACTTTTTGAAGGCACAATTCATCACTTGCACAGAGTGTCAAAAACTTCTTTGAGCATCGTCGATTTTGGCCCAATATTCAACAACTAATATGATTATTTCTGACCTATACCCTAAAATATTTAAAAGTTTTCTATGAGGTATTGAATGAGCGAAAAATTAGGCTTTATTGGATTAGGTATTATGGGCAAAGGGATGGTCC
>JBCCSO010000284.1:0-6172 GCA_039199965.1 Chloroflexota bacterium
ACTTACGACTTAATGGTGTCACGTTTTGGCACCATGTTTTTCTTAGACGCGGCGCTTTCGTTTAAAAATATGCATAAATGGCTATCTCCTGAAGGCAGGTTCTTGTTCGCCGTGTGGGGGTGATTTACAGCAAAACACTTGGTCAGTTTCAATGCTGGATGTTGCAAAGCGTTTTGTAGATGTTCCGCCTACTGAGCGAGACACACCAGACCCGTTTCGCTATGCAGATTTGGATTTGATGCTCCCATTGCTAAAAGATGCAGGGTTCCAAAACATTGAAACAAAAGAATGGCGTGGCAAACTGCCTGTAGGTGGTGGTGTGAATGCTGAAACGGCCGCAAATTTTGCAGCAAACGACTTCGCAGCAAATGAATCCCTTCGGGCCGCAGGCGAAACGGTGTTCAATGAAGCAAAAGCAGCGATGGCTGAAGAACTAAGGAAATATGAAGTAGATGGGGTGGTGATGATGAATGCTTATGTACATTTGGTGAGCGGGTCAGCAAACTAACCAGATTTACCGAATCACGAGCGGGAGCAAAATATCATTTTCTGGCCCAATTACTACAGGGTTTACCTCAATAGCACCAATATCCGGCTGGGACCGCGCATTTCCTAAAATATCTTCCGAGCTACTGTTGGCGTCATCGGCCGCATCTATTACGATGATTCCGGCCGGGGTGCCGTACTTGTTGACCAAATCTACAAACACAGCATTAATCGTGCTAAAACCGCCACCAAACTGGCTAGCGTTCCAGCGCGGCAAAACCAATCCCGCTTGATCACCCAAGGCTGGATTGGCCACGATCCGGCCGGCATCATCTGTGTAGTTCACAAGATCACCGCCACTATTTGAGGGAATCTCATTGCCCCCGTTCCAATAAAGGTTATTTTGCAATACCCAGTTTTGCGTCTCGCCTATCGGGGTATCTGAAAAGTCGTTAGCCGCTGATCCATTTGATCCCATTGTGCCAGTTGGGTCTGACCAGATGTTGTTGTAAAACCGGATGTTGTCATTCACCGGATTGCTTCCCTCTTGATTCAGCCGCATCGCAAAGGCCAAAGCTGGCAAATCACCCACGACCGTGTTGTGGCGGAAGGTTACATTTTGCCCCCCTTTTACTCCAAACGGAGCTCGCATGACGTTTGAGCTGTTCCCCAACATCAGGTTATTTTCAACCAGCACATTGCGAGATTCATAAAACGGCTGACCATCTTCCCCAATTAGGACAAAATTTGAGCCGGTTGAACCTGCCCAATTCAAAAAGATATTGCGCCGCACAATGATGTTGTCGTTACCGACATAGATATCATCATCTGCGTTGCTGTCTTTGATGACGATGTAGCTGCCTGTGTTGTTCTGATTGGTCCGGCCGCTCCCCTCAAAATCATTGAAGAAAATGTTGTCCTGCACATACACATTTTCAACACTGTTGATGTCTATGTGCTCGTCGCTGCCGTTTTGGTTGTAGAAGATGTTGTCGATCACCCACACGTCGTGGGCGCTGTTGTTGATTTTGAGCAGGTCGTTGTTGTAGCTGTCATGAAAAATGTTGTTGCGAAACGTGATGTTTGCAACCCCGCCATCGCCACCACCGTCTACGTGCACCACCAGTGGGCTTGAGCCTTCACCGGTGTGACGGAACTCAAATCCTTCGATGGTAATGCCGGTGATGGGTGATCCGGCCGAACCCAGCATCGTTAGTACACGGTCGTTGTTTTCAAAAACAGCCGTGTATGGGGTTTCAGCTTTAATCGTCACCCCTGTTTGAAAATTGCCCAAAATGCGCTGTCGGCCAGAATAAACGCCCGGCCGGACCAAAATCGTACTGCCATCAGACACCTGCCTAACTGCGTGTTGGATGGTGGCCCACGGGTTAGCAAATGTGCCATCTCCGGCCGAATCGCTACCGGACACTGCCACATAAAACTCACCTGAGTTTTGTTGGATGGGCAGACCAGAGGCAGTTTGTTCTCCAAACAAATTAGATATGATCAAACAGATCATCAAGGCTCCCCAATATCCAAAATTTCGTTGTTGTATCAACATGAATATCCTCTAGGTTACAATCTTGACTCATTTCAAGATAGCTGGATAGCTTGACCAAAGCTATTGACTGATTATCAGCCCCACTGTGATTTTGATTCAAGACAAATACTATTAGCGATTCAACGATCACAGCTCAGCAGCTATAAAACAAAAAATGATGCTAAAACCTGCCGCACTGTTGATTCATGTCCCCAACATTGAAGAAGGGATCGCTTGGTATAAACAAGCCTTTCCCCGGGCAACCCAGAAAAAGCTGGCCCAATTCGATTTTACCATTTTGGTTGTAGATGATTTCCAAATTGAAGTAGTACAGGCGGATGAAAAAGTAGGCTCCGGTAAAAAAGGGACTGTTCTTTATTGGGCGGTAGACGATTTTAATGGAGAAAGAGCCCGTTTGGAGCAACTAGGTGCAACGCTGTATCGCGGCCCAATGACAATTGAAGATGGCTTACAAATGTGCCAGCTAGAAGACCCTTTTGGGAATCTGATCGGCCTGCGCGGCCCCATTTAATACTCTGTAAATTAAGTAACTGAAAGATGCGATCTCGCCTTCGACTTTAAGCGCAGCGGCCTCAGGCTACCATTCTCGACGGAGGCTGAGCACCCGCACTGAGCTGGCCGAAGTGTGTCGAAGCCGGAACTCGCAGTCACATAGAATTAAGATTTTTAATGTTACAGAGTATTAAATCTTGAGCCGATCCATAATTTTTTTAGGCTCCAGTCAAGCTATTGAGTACCCGCAAATTTTTCCTCGGCCGCAAACACCGCTTCCAACGTCGTGTCTACCCCGCCTGAATAGTCTGCAAACGTAAGTGGTGCTTCTATATTTGGATCAAGTTTACCGGCCGCAACCCCCATAAAAATATTGGGCCAGAAGCAGCGTCTCCAATCGGTGCAGCCATTTTCCCAATCATGGTAGCCGGTCGAAACAGAGACCCTCACACCTGAGTTTGGCAGTGTCATAGCCCCGCCACCCTCTGCCCAAAATTGCTCCCTATCAGCCATCTGTGATCCAACTATTTGCCCCTGATTACCAGCGCTATGTTTAACAAAGGCGGCCGTGACCAGCCCGGCTGAAAAGGTTCCATTATCTGTCAGGGTGTAGATGCGGCCGTCCGGTTTGACCAAGGCTGTTATCGCCTGAGCAAACCGGCGTGTTTTTGTGTAGTCTCCACCCGGATTTGAGCGGACATCAAGTACCAAATAGTCGGCCGGAGACGCTTTCAGCTGTGTTTGAATATCGGCCAGCCAGCTTGATAACCTTACATCATCTGTATCCAGCGTCAGCCTGATGCGAATATAAAAGCCATTATTGGGCAGATCGCTGGCCCACAAAGACTTGTCTGGCTGCATACCGTAGTGAGCCTGCTCACCCGCTTCAAGTTCAAAATAATGCCAGTCATTTCCGCTCTCAGTCTCTTCTGGAAATGGGATGGCAAGCAAATGATCAGACACTCGCAGCGTTTCCGTTTGATTTTCTTCAACCGGCACAAGCAGTTCCTGCGTTTCCCCGTTTATCAGACGCAAAGTTAGAGTAACTTGCTCAGCATCATTAGCTAAATTAACAGCGTGCATCATGGCCGGTGATGCGAAGAAATAGGGGCTATAAAATCGGGAATAGGCATCGTTGCCGCCTTGATATCTGCGGAGCTGGGCTACAAGTTCTTCGGGCGGAGTACCGTCATATGCCACAACCTGCGCCCCGATTAGCGCTTCATATTCTGCATGAGCCCGTACTATGTGTAAGCCATCTTCAAACCAGAAAAAGCGCAGCGGCAAGCTATTTAGCCCATCAGCCAAAGAGGCAATACTCACATTGGTATGGCCATTGTCAGCCAGTGCAACGGCGGCCGCTACTTCCATTCCAAACTCAGCATCACTCATCGTACCAGCCATCTCTTGAAGCTGTGCTACACGGTGCTTAAATTCAGCTTCTGCTTCCTCAGAGAAGCTATAATCAATGTTAGTCACGTTGAGCAGATGGACGAGATCCTGCTCTTGAGCTTCTTTTACATCCTGCGGCGTGGGAAAATCGGCCGCTGGTATGCGCGGCACAAAGCGCCAAAAGAATAGACCAACGCCAATTGAAGCAATAACCGCATTTGCCAATAAAAATATCCCTACCCAAATCAATACCTGTTTCATAATCTTATCCTGCTGATTTTTCTAGATTGAACAAAACCGAACATTGTTCGGTACTGAGCAAAAAAAATCCAATTTACTTTATGACTTTGATAAACAGTAAATGCGGATTTTCCCGAACAGTGTTCAGAATATAACCGAACATTGTTCGATTATCAACCATCGTTTAAGCAATTCTTGATTCGTCTAATGCTTTTATGATTCGATCTGAGTGTTCTAGAAGCAGGCACGATTGTAACAAGCTCCTGAACGACGAACTAACTTGACAAAGTTTGCTGCAAATTTTTTGGGTGGCTAACATAATGCCTTAAGCATAGCTTTTAATCGTCAAGGGATTGATGACTAAGTACAAAGCAGGAAATAAACATGAGCGAAAGGCAGTTACTAATTGATTTACATCAGGGGGCGATGCGACAAGGACCGGGGAGTGACAAAGAAACTGAAAAGGCGGTTGACCTAGCGCAAATTGACCGGCAAGCACCACTAAAAGTTGCTGACATCGGATGCGGAACCGGCGCTTCAACAATCACTTTGGCCCGATTGCTCAATGCTCAAATTACGGCCGTAGATTTTCTGCAGGAATTTCTAGACGTTTTGGAGATCAGAGCGAAGCAGGCAGGTGTCGCAGACAAAATTCAGCCGATGTGTGCATCAATGGCCGATTTGCCTTTTGAAGAAAATGAGTTTGATTTGATCTGGTCTGAAGGAGCAATTTACAGCATCGGTTTTCAGAAAGGTGTAACCGATTGGAAACGCCACTTAAAACCAGGTGGCCTGCTGGTTGCTTCAGAAATTACGTGGATCACAGATACCCGGCCGGCAGAGATTCAGAATCATTGGGAAGCTGAATATCCAGAAATTGATTTAGCATCTTCAAAAATGAAAGTGCTAGAGAAAAGCGGCTATTCACCGTTAGGCTACTTTGTCTTACCTGAATATTGTTGGTTGGATCAATACTACGGCCCGATGCGCGCAAGCTTTACAGAGTTTTTAAGTCGCAACGAGAACAGTGAAAAAGCACGGGCCATTGTGGAAGCTGAGCGTCAAGAGATTGCTCTTTATGAAAAGTACAAGGATTTTTATAGCTATGGAGTCTACGTTGCGAAAAAAGTCGATGCTAACAACTGAAGCCTATGATCAATTTACAATCAGCTTTCTAGTTCAGTCACGCATGACTTGGAATTAAAACAAAATTTCCAAAGTGGGTCTTTTTCATAAACTCTTTCTGGGCCTGAGCGATGTCTTTTAGCGGGAATGTTTTGTCAACCAGCGGCCGAATTTCTCCCCGTTCAATGTAGCCTACCAGATTCGGGAAAACCGGCTCGTCCCACGCAGTACAGCCGATCAGAGTTAGATCTTTCAAATAAAAATCCCGCATGTCGAGCGTCACCATAGGCCCGGCAATCGCCCCAGATGACGCATACCGGCCGCCTCTAGTCATGATTTTCGGCAGTTGGATAAAGCCATCCCCCGCCACGTTGTCTATCACAACAGTGACGCTGGATTCTCCTAATTCACTCAATACATCCATATCGCGCGTTACCACCAAGTCAGCACCCAGACTTTTGACTTTGTCCACTTTAGAAACACTGGTCACCCCAGTTACATGCGCTCCCCGTCGCTTGCACAACTGAACCACGGCAGATCCCACCCCACCTGAGGCACCGGTCACCAGCACCCGGTCATCGGCCGACACCCCTGCCCGATGCACCATATTTTCGGCCGTGCCGTAGGCGCATGGAATCGTCGCTAGCTCAACATCCGACCACTCACAGTTGACCGCAAACACCTCGCTGGCAGGCACTTTGACATACTGCGCAAAAGCCCCGTCAAAATCAGACGCCATCCAGATATTTTCAACAGAGTCATACCCATTTAGCCGCATGCAGGCCCGCACGATCACCCGATCTCCAACCGCGACATTGGTGACACCTTCGGCCATTTCAACCACCTCCCCACAGCAGTCGGTCCCCTGAATAAACG
>JBCCSO010000285.1:0-6157 GCA_039199965.1 Chloroflexota bacterium
CGTTTGCCTATGGTTCCTGCTGACCGCGCCCTGTCACCACCTCCGGCCGAACATCGTGTGGGGGCGGTGCTGGCTCTTTTTTATCCAGATGGAGATGACCTGAAAGTGATTTTATTGCGCAGGCCTAGCACCATGAGGAATCACGCGGGTCAAATCACCTTTCCAGGGGGCAAACAAGATGAAGGGGAAACGTTGGAGCAAACTGCCCTGCGGGAGACATGGGAAGAAATTGGCATTCCGGCCGAACAAGTGACCGTTGTCGGCCGTATTGACCCACTCTACATTCCTCCGTCTAATTTTTATGTTCACTGCTTTGTAGCTTGGATTGATCGGGAGCCGGAGTGTGTGCCTAGCGAAGCCGAGGTCTCAGAAATTTATAAAGTGTCTTGGACTCATTTCTTGGGTGAAGCCAATCGCGGCCGCGATGATATTGACGTGGGGATCGGCCGAAAGATAAGCGTGCCATTCTTCACCCTCAACGAACATCGCATTTGGGGAGCCACCAGCACTATGCTGGCTGAGTTAGCTCATCGAATTGACCTAGTCAGGTCAGCCAACTCGTAAATCGTTATTCGTCAATCATAAATCTCTAACCACTTATCCCCTGTAACCTACCGCTTAGCCTAAACCTCTGTCTAAAAGACGGCTATTTTTGTACTGTTTGTCTATCAATTTTTCTTGCGGTCGGCCATTATTTTTATCCCTTCGGCCGCAGATATTTCTGAGGACAAATGAAAAACAAAACAGCATTTATTTTATTTATTCTTGCTCTCGTCACGGGTGTGTCTGTGACAACCGCATTTGCGGCTGACCCTAGCGCTGACCTTCAACGCTCATTCCGTGCCATCACACAGCAGTCAGACGATGATGAATTGCCTGATCAATTTGTGGAAGATGGGGTGATTTGGTACCTGCACGATGATGGTTATTACTATGATGTACCACCCGGTGAAGAGACCGGCTTTGAGGACGAAAACTTCTGGGATGACGAAGAAAGCTTTGTGGAAGATGGTGTCACATGGTATTTACACGACGATGGGTACTATTACGACTACCCCCAAGATGAAGACGCTGATTCAAGCGGATGGTTTGAATGGGGGAATGAAGACTTGGATGATGATGAATTCTCTGACTATTCTGACTACACAGAAGAAGAGTTAGCAGAGCGTGAAGCGTCAACCACTGGCAAAACGCCCGCTTCTCCCGGCGAGTACCTGTGGCAAGTTGCACTAGTTGATTCCTACGCCAGCAACGGCTATGACGGTCAAATGTGTGGAGGCTCTTTAATTGCAAAAGAGTGGGTTTTGACGGCCGCACACTGCTTAGAAGGGGGCATGCAGGCGAGTGACATAGACATTGTCATCGGCCGAGACGTGCTCAGCAGCAACGAAGGTGAACGGATTCCGGCCGAGAAGCTGATCTTGCACAAGGCTTACACCAGCGGCCGTGATGAAAATGCGGATATTGCACTTATCAAGCTCAGTCGACCCGCTACCAAAGGACAAATTGTTTCACTGGCCAACAATCAAGCGACAGGCCATTTAGATGACGCTGGGGTAGACGTTAGCGTATCAGGCTGGGGACTGTTGAACGAGCTAGATGACACTTCACCAGACCGCTTGCACGAGGCACAAACCTCCATTGTGTCAAACGCAGTTTGTAACGTTGCATACGGCGGCGAGATCAACAATAGTGCGCTGTGTGCTGGCGAAGCTGAAGGCGGTAAAGACTCATGCCAAGGTGACAGTGGAGGACCGCTGGTAGCCTTTGATGGCGGCGACGCGGTACAAGTTGGCGTGGTGAGCTGGGGCGAAGGCTGCGGCCTTGCAGGCTACTACGGTGTGTATACCCGAGTGGCTACTTTCCAAGATTGGATTTCACAGAATATGGATAGCTAGTTAGCTAAATCAGCTAGTCAGCCTAATCAGCTTGATCAGCCAATCAGACAAGGTTGATCAAGCTGAAATGCTGAAAGCGCAGTGTGCTGACAAGCTGAAAACAAACAAGGATGAAGGAAATGCAAACATCACGAAGAGCTTTTTTTCAACATTTAGCACAAGCGGTTCCCAAACCGGCACCCATGGCGGTGGATGTGCGTTTAACAGATATTGACCCACTGCAGCATCTGCTTAAAAGAGCCACATGGGGCATCACCCCAAAGATGGTGGAGCACGGTCAGGCCATTGGCCCAACTGCGTGGCTTGAAGAGCAGCTAAACCCAGAACAGCTGAGTGACAATCTGCTGGATGAAAAAATGAGATTGCAGCCGATCTGGAAAATGAGCCGACGAGAAATTTATGACACTTACTACGATGTTGAATATGAAATCCCGAAGCGCATTATAGAAGGGGTGTTTTATCGCGCGGTCTATAGCGAGAAGCAGCTGTTTGAACGCATGATTGATTTTTGGCGGGACCATTTCAGCATTTCCGAAGAAATTGATTATCCGATTGAGCTGATCCTGTTTGAAAAAGATGTGCTGGCAGAGCATGCTCTGGGGAACTTTCGTGATTTGTTAATTGCATCCTCTCGCCATCCGGCCATGCTGGTTTACTTAGACAATTATGTCAGCAGCAAAGAGGCCCCAAATGAAAACTTTGCCCGCGAGCTGCTAGAACTACATACGCTGGGTGTTGATGGTGGGTATTCAGAAGAAGACATCCGTGAAACGGCCAGAGCATTTACCGGTTGGACAATCCATAACGGGACGAAAGATGGATTCTTTTTTGATGCAGAGATGCACGACACCGGCCGTAAATCGCTTTTAGACACAACCCTTCCCGCCGGTCGCGGCATTGAAGACGGACTGCACGTGTTGAGCGTTTTGGCGCGCCATCCACAAACCGCCCGCTTTCTAAGCACAAAATTGTGCCGCAGATTTGTGTCTGATCAGCCACCGCTTTCCCTGATCGAAAGCACCACTCAAGTCTGGATAAATAGCGACGGTGATATAAAGTCCGTGCTGCGCCATATTTTTACTTCGGCCGAATTTTATGAATCGGCCGGACAGAAATACATGCGCCCCTTTGAGTATGTGACCGCTATGTTCCGCGCTACCGGAAATGATGTGGTTCATTACTATGCGCTCGAAGAGATGCTCCTGCGTATGGGCCAGTACCCGCACGGCTGGCATCCACCCAACGGCTACCCCGATGTAGCTGGCGCATGGATCAATACCGGCAGCCTGCTTAATCGCTGGAACACAGCGATGGTGATGACCCATGAAACACATGAAAATATTTATGATAGCTGGGGGTTTTTGAGCAGATTGAACGAGCAGCTTGATGAGCCCAAAACGGCTGGAGAGCTGGTCGATCAAATCTCGCTGCGACTGTGGGGGCAGATGGTTCAAGGGCCAGCCCGCACACAGTTTATTGATTATGTGTCTGACGGAGCAGGGGCTAACGAGCCGTTGAGCGCCAGACTTTACGCAAAAAAGATGGCCAGCACATTTGGCTTGATGATGGCTTCGCCCACTTTTCAATGGCGATAGATTAGTAGGTGGTGGGTAGTAGATGGTAGGTGGCAGATAGGTACCATCCACCAGCAACCACCTACCACCGACCAATAAAAACATGAACAGAAGACAATTTTTACAATCGGCCGGATCAGCCGGGGTGCTGGGCGTCAGCAGCAGCGTGCTCCCGCAGTGGATGCCCCGCATGGCGTTTCGGGACCAGCTCAACGTGAGCGGTGACCACGACACTTTGGTCTGCATCTTTTTGCGCGGCGGCATGGATGGTTTGAGCGCGGTTGTTCCCTATTCCGAAGGGGGATACTACTACGACAACCGGCCGACGACCTCAGTTGCAGCACCGGGTAGCGGTGTGGGCAGCGCTATCGACATCGACGGGCAGTTTGGCTTTCATCCCGAATTGGCCGCGCTCAAAGATATTTTTGATGAGGGTGACTTGGCCGTGGTACATGCGACCGGTCTGACTGACAGCACACGTTCCCATTTTGACGCGATGCAGTTTATGGAGTATGGGGTACCGGGTGACAAAACGATTGGCACCGGCTGGATCGGCCGACATTTGCAAACAACGGCTGAGCGCAATGATTCCCCTTTTCGTGCAATTGGTTTGGGTTTGATGGCCCCGACTTCACTGCGCGGACCCATCTCTCCACTTGCTATTCAGTCGATTGCTGATTTTCATTTCAAAGGCCGCCGGGACGAACTGCGCCGCCTCCAGCAATCGCTCCAAATGCTCTACTCTACTGATGCCCCAACCGATCCGCTGGGAACACAAGCGAAAATGGTATTTGATACGCTTGAAACAGTGAAGTCGCTGAATCCTGACAGCTATAGCGTGGCGCATGGGGCCGATTACTACGAAAATGAATTTCATCAGGGGCTTAAGCAGATTGCGCAAATTGCTAAAGCTGACGTAGGACTAGAGGTTGCTTGTCTTGATTTGGGCGGCTGGGACACCCATGAAGCCCAAGGAACCCTTGACGGTGAATTTAATATTCTGATGGGTATTTTAGGGCGTGGCTTGCAGGCGTTTTACACCGACATGCAGGACCATATGGGGAATGTGACGGTGGTGGTTATGAGTGAATTCGGCCGGACCCTTATTGAAAACGGCAGCGGTGGGACCGATCACGGCCACGGCAACGTAATGTTCCTAATGGGTGGCGGCGTGCGCGGTGGACAGGTGTACGCCAACTGGCCCGGCTTGGCCCCTGAAGGGCTAGATACTGAGGGTGACCTCGCTATCACAATTGACTATCGAGATGTTTTGACTGAAATCTTAACCGGCCGGATGGATAGCTACGCCATCGACCAAATATTTCCCGGCCATAGTGCCACACCTTTGGGATTAGTAAATCAACTGTAAGTAATGAGATGAGAGTTGAAAGTTGATGGTAGAGATTATCAATTTTCGATTCTCAACTTTCAAGAACTGATGTACAAAAAACAATTATTTTTAACCGCTTTTGTTTACCTGACGATTTTATTTTTGACGGCATGCAGCTTGGTAGAGGTTTCACCCGATGTTGAGCATGAGCCTTTAAATGTGGTTCAGCCTGCTCAAGTTGCCGAACCTGTAGCTGAGACTGAAGCTGAATCGCTTGTTGTTGCTCCGGCTCAATCTACTGGTCAGGTGGACAGCAGCATGGCTTCTAACAGCGAAATGTCGGGCAGCAGCATGTCTGCTAGTAGTATGTCCGGTGCTAGTAGCATGTCCGGTAATGAAATGTCCGGAAATACTATGTCAGACAGCAACAGCATGTCCCAACATAGCATGCCCAGCCAAATGAGGACAGGCGCAGCGGCCGATGAAATTCCGGTCATCACAGATTTTCCAGAGGAGGATTTAGATTCTGATCAAGAGCGGGCCGCGTTGGCCGTGCTGGTTCAAGATAAATACATTGCCCAATTACTGGTTAATAAGCCTGATTGGCATGTTGAGATGTGGATCAATAATGAATGGGGCGCAATGGAGATCGAGCTATTTGACAGTGCTTGGGAATGGATTGCATGGGGGGCTGTTTCTCTTGAAGAGAATGGCAATCTTGGTGAAATTCTTGAGGTAGCTGCACCTAAACCACTATCTGCTGAAGCATACCAAGCAGGCCAAACTGCGGCTGAAGAGGTTGTGCTAAAAGATCCTAAAGTGCTGGCAATTCTGGGTGATCCGGCCGACTGGGGACGCTGGGCGTGGTACCATGAATGGGAAGGAACTTGGGAAATCGGCTTCTACCGTGGCATTGATGAGTTTACCGTGAGTGTGGCAGATCATGGTGAAGGGCCCACAATATTTGAAATCA
Organism: Chloroflexota bacterium; assembly: GCA_039199965.1. Taxonomy (GTDB): domain Bacteria; phylum Chloroflexota; class Anaerolineae; order Promineifilales; family Promineifilaceae; genus WTJY01. Next base: position 5,776 of record JBCCSO010000285.1, read on the forward strand.
CCAACACATCATTGCTTGATGAAGAACAGCAAGAAAAAGACAATCAGAACCGGGCTGTTGAGATCGCATGGAATGCAGACGGTATCGATGAAGCCATTTACGGCAGCGGTGATAATATTGAGTGGTTTACGTATGTTACCCCGATGGGTGGTTCAGAATACGGTGTTAGCTTTGCGACTGATGACGGTGAACTGTTCTTTGCGCATGTCGACATCGCCACAGAAACAGTGCTTGAAGATCAATAGATTGTACGGGCGCGAGCAGACTTTAGAAATTTTATTTTCCAATTCTACACCGGACAGTGTCCATCTAAAGGGTCTAAATTTCTAACAAAATAGTGTCAGACATGGCAAACTTATCATTTTTGTCGCCAAACAAAAAG
>JBCCSO010000286.1:0-6130 GCA_039199965.1 Chloroflexota bacterium
ATGAATCGGGAAAAGATGCAGAATTTCTTGGGACGCGAGGCCCGAGTGAGCCGGACCGGCATTTGGTTAGATGCAACACTCCCAACCCGCGAATGGCAGATGATTTTGGTGGCTACTCTTGAACGTTTAGAGGAATTCCGAAAAGGGTAGAATCTTGTTGTTTATTGAAGCAAGCTACTCATCAACATCAAGGAAAAGGGACCTTTGTATCTCACGCCAGTACAACCACTTGTGATTCTCATCCCTTTTTCTATTAATTAGGCCTAAATACCTGAGCTCGTGGAGCCTTAAGTTGATCTCCTTAATGCGCATCTTCTTCTCTTGGTCGACATTCTCATAAATTGATTCGAATACACTCTTTACTGGCATCGGCTGATAAGAAATTAACTCAAGAATCCCCCTTTGTGTAGAAGATATATTGGCAACGGCTTCTTTTCGGCCGGTCTCGATTTCTGAAATTATTTTGCGCAACTTTTTAATATCCTCTGATTGAGAATTCAGTAGTTGTAATACTGCGGCAAGCCCTAAGTTCTCTTGAGCGTCAGGTTTTGGTTGAGTCCCATTTTTCGTTGACTGAAAATTTGAGTGAGGGATCTGGTCAATTTCATCCTTTTTTAAAGGCGCGTGGTTTCCCAATATTAGAAATTTGTTTGCCTCTTGAATTTCAGTTAATCCTCCACACTGAGCAAAAACAGAAATGATTGCAATTAGAAGCTTTCTTTTCTTCAATGAAATCTTGCGATTATTATTCTCCCACTGGCTAATGAGTGATTTTGAAATTACCAATGAAAAATCGCGATCTGAAACAAGGTCAGCTAGGGTATCTTGTGATAGTGAGCCACCTTTATGCGGGTCTGTGCAGTTTCGCCTAATGGTGGACATTCTTTTTCCAAATGTATCCATAACAATAATTACATCATTTTATGATTTGTTTGCAAACATAAAACTGGCTCTATCATTTATTTTTGATGTAATTAAAACCAAAAATGCCCGCTTGGTAATCAAACGGGCATTTTTGTATGCAGGTCTTATTTTTCTAGACTCCCAATGAGGTGGCCGGTCTATCAATTAGGTAATTCATCATTACTCCTAATAACCAATTATGGGAGCCAAGTTATTAAATCAAATGACGTCTGTTGATTTAAAAATCTTTAGCTTTCAAATTTTCCTGTTCCAACTGGGTGGCTTGCCTGCGTGTGTGTACGTGTAAGTTAACTTGTGTGAATTGTAACCTGCGTACTAATTTTTGTGATTGTCAAATTTGTAGAAAAACGTTGACAGTTCTGGAAAATAAAAAGCTGATGAGCGGCCGCCAATCAGCTTTTTTGCGGAATTAAGACTTTTGTCTTCAGGCTAATTCATACGAACTAAACCGTCCTTCAAAACATCTAGGCAAACTTAGTAAAGGTGCTTAGACTTGCGTTCAAGCAAAAGCTTTAAAAATGTTTGCGCACTTTTGCGGATCAACTTATGGGTGGCAACCCGGGTCATTTAACAGTGATTGCAGTTGATCCAAATGCTTTCTCGAGCTGGCTTCCACGAGTTTCTGCCAGCAGATTAATGAGTTCTTCAAACTGATCTCTTCTTTGAAGATATTGAACAAACTGCATAGCAAACAGACTTTTGGAAGAACTGAAATTCTCTGAATCGATTCCCAAGCCAAAACACAATTCCGTTAGTTCATCGACGTTAAATTTGGCTGAAAGGAAGTCTTTCAACTGAATCATGGTAATTGTCTTGGAATCTCCTGCCGGTTTGCTGGTGTTGCCAGCAGGATCTTTTTGCTGATTTTGGGCAGTTTCTTGCTGGGGATGCGACGTGCCGTAATAGTGATGGTGAATCTCTTGTCGCTCTCCTTGATAAACATCTCTATCAGCGCGGGTGGTTGTGTTCTTATTACCCATAGTAAGATCACCGCCAGTGCTCACACCGCCGCTTATGTTGATGCTTTGGCCTGAATTTCTGGGTTCTTGTGCTGCTGAAGCTTCGGGTGTAGCTGGCAAAGGATCATGTATAAATGCCACCAATCTACCTCGACATTCGTTGACCACATCATCCTTGAAAGCGACATAGACCAATCCACTGGCGTTTGAGTGAACTTTGACACCATCCTGTCTTAGAGCCATCATAGTTCTGCGCCCCTTTTGCCCAATCCATCGGCCGAACTCTTCCAGCACATTTGGTGCGCCATATTCGCTCCGTTCGTCTGTTGTTAGCAGAAAAATCGCCTTATCCGCCCAGTCCATCATGTCTTCGACACGCTGATCAATGCTGCGATCCATATGAGCCGTCATTTCAGCCACTTTGCGTGCATCTATTTTCCGGCCGATTTCAGTATGGGTTTGTGAAGAATTGAGCCAGTCGAGTAGCTCATTTCTTGGTTGCGTTGCGGCTTTCCCGCCGTACAAAATTAAGATTTTTAACGGATCCATCCCTGTTCTCTCTGGTAGGTTATTGTGATTGGTCAAATGCAAAGCGATTGCATACTCCCGCATGATTGATAGATTTTGGCCCGGTAAGAGGCTCTCAGCTATTTGCTACATTGCAGGATTAATAATTACGTTGATTCTAGCTGATTTTCCGTATTCAGAAAAACTAATTCTTAGCCTGTTCAAACGACAGTTCAAAAGATACACTCACAAGCAGAATTTTTAGCTCAAAAACTGAACAATGACTTCCCAAAATATTGAAAAACCAAGTTATTCAAAATCACATGATGTGATCCGTTTAAGTGCAAAGCGATACGAACAATCTCCATATTTATCCAAGTATATGGTTGATGATGCGATCTTCGGTTTATATGCCAGTCGCTTTTATCCGCTCTCTTTGGGTGGAGACCCAATTAATGAGTATTGGAATTTGCGGAAGAAAGCGATGCTCTATGATGTACCGGAAAAACCACTGGAGATCAAAGGAGCAGATGCTGTAAAACTGCTGGAGGGGGTTTTTACTCGTAAGATTGGAAGCTTAAAACAATGGCGAGCACGCTACGCCATCGCTTGTACACCGCGAGGCGGTATTCTAATGGATGGGGTGCTGATCAGATTGGCTGAGGATCATTTCTGGTATGTGCAGGCAGACGGGGAGTTTGAAACGTGGTTACTTGCCCATTCGGCCGGACTTGATGTGACGATTCGAGACCCAAAATCATGGGTGCTACAAATTCAAGGACCAAACTCTTTGAAAATTTTGGAAGCCGCTTCAAACAAATCTATTGACGACTTTGGCTATTTCCACGCAGGCGAATTTGACTTTAACGGTGAAAATCTGCTGGTTACACGCACCGGCTGGACAGGGGAGACGGGGTTCGAAATTTATAGTCGCCCTGAAATTGACCATCTGGGGCTGTGGGATTATCTGCTTGAAGTGGGTCGGCCGTTTGGATTGCAGTTTGGCAGCTTAGAGTCAATGGGGATGAGGCGGATCGAAGCTGGTATTCTTGATAACGGGACCGATATTGACCCATCGATGAATCCGTTTGAGGCTGGCCTTGGGATGTTTGTCAACTTCAAGAAAGATGATTTTGTCGGCCGTGAAGCATTAACAAATACCAATCAAGCCCAATTGCTATTTGGCCTTGTAACCGAGACTGGAATGCCGCAGACAAACTGTGATGTGCTTTTAGCAGGTGAATCTGTCGGCCGGATGACCACAGGGGGCTGGTCACCCACTTTAGAAAAAGGAATTGGATATGTTCGCTTTGCCAGACCCCACGCTGAGGGTGAATCATGGTTGGGGAAAGGGATCACTTTAGTAGATCGTCAAGGAGAACACCATCTGGCCGAAGTTGTGACTCTGCCATTCTACGACCAAGAGAAGCTAATCCCGCGCGGACTCAAAGAATCCAGTGGTGATGGTTAACGTGGTACCCCATCGAGCGGAATATTATTGTCAGTTAGTGCTAAACCATGAATGAGCTCTTTCATGTCTGTGCTGAATGAGATGTAGCCATTTTCACGATAGTGGCCGAACGAGTCTTTAAGATGCTCCATCACTATTTGGGAAATTTGCTCTTTGACTTCTTGGCTTCGTCCTTCACGTAAAATGATGTCAACATGCACCAATTTGTAATCAGGATGCCCATCTGCAATATAAAATTGTTCAAGTCTTACGCAGCGACTCTTGATCCCTTTCATGCGGACGGCACCGGTGGCGACTAGCGCCTCGTGGAGCGGGTGAAAAAAAGCTTCAACATCAAATTCAACGTTATTGGTGTGCTGCAAAATTAAGTTTGGCATGGTTTCTCCTGTCGGAACTTTGATTCGGCCGATTATATGGTGGCCGTGTAAAAAAACAGCTTTTCCGCAGAATCTGGTAAAATGTGAGTACCCCAAACCCACAAAAACTATCAACATTTTTTAGAGGATTAAATGACAAAACCAGTTGCACTCATCATTATGGACGGCTGGGGGATGCGCGACGCAGAAGACGGCAATGCTGTTAAGTTAGCCAATACCCCAAACGTAGATCGCTGGTCGGCCGCACACGAACGCGCTGTTCTAGATGCATCGGGTGAAGAAGTTGGCTTGCCCGCTGGGCAGATGGGCAATTCGGAAGTGGGGCACCTTAATCTGGGGGCGGGGCGCATCATTTATCAGGACATTACCCGGATTGATAAAGCCATTCGGGATGGTGAGCTATCAAACATACAGCCGTTGCGAAACGCGTTTTCACTGGCGAGGAACGGCATTAACCGCTTGCACATGATCGGTCTGTTGGGCACCGGAGGAGTACATAGCCATGTGCGCCACATGAACTCACTGCTAGAGCTGGCAGAAAAAGCGGGCGTTGATCCGATTATTCACGTGATTACAGACGGCCGAGATACACCTCCAGAGAGCGGCGCTGGCTTTGTGGCTGACCTAGAGGCGAAAGTAAATGATTTGGGTGTGGGCAAGATCGCAACCATCAGCGGCCGGTATTATGCAATGGATCGGGACAAACGGTGGGAGCGGACTCAGTTGGCGTATGAGGCAATCGTGAATCAGAAGGCAGAGACGGAATTTGAGTCCGCGTCGGCTGCAGTGGCCGCCAGCTATGCTGAGGGTGTGACCGACGAATTTGTGAAGCCTGCCATCATTTCGGGGCACAAAGACTGTACGGTCAGAGAGGGCGACATCCTCCTGTTTTTCAACTTTAGGGCAGACCGGATGCGCCAGATTGTCCGGCCGTTTGTCGTGCCTGATTTTGATGGGTTTGAGCGAGTTATGGTTGATGACTTAACCGTTTTGTCGATGACCAGCTACGCGGATGATTTACCAACCAAGGTGATGTTCCCCGATCAAAATATCTCCATGACGCTGGCAGAAACACTGAGCAAAGCGGGCAAAACGCAGCTCCACGCGGCCGAAACTGAAAAATATCCGCACGTGACCTTCTTCTTTAACGGGGGTGAAGAAGCACCGTTTGAAGGCGAGTCGCGCATTATTGCAGCGTCACCCAAAGTTGCAACGTATGACTTGCAGCCAGAAATGTCTGCATATGAGCTTACCAACAAGGTGATGGCACACATCGGGGCCGAAGACCCTGATTTTGTGCTGGTCAACTTTGCCAACCCAGATATGGTTGGCCATACGGGATCGCTTGAAGCGGCAATGAAGGCGGTTGAAACAGTGGATGAATGTGTTGGTAAAATCGTTGAACAAATTACTGGGATGGGAGGCACGATCTTGCTCACGGCCGATCACGGCAACTGTGAGCGGATGGTTGAATTGCTAACTGGCGACCCCCACACTTATCACACGACCAATCCTGTCAATTGCTTGGTCATCAGCAGCGAATATCGTTTGCTCCGGCCGCGCGGCATTTTGGCCGATGTGGCACCAACGATTTTAGACTTAATGGGTATTGACCAACCGGTTGAAATGACCAGCGAGAGCCTGTTGGTTCGCCCATAGTGGGAGTCGATAGGATGATGAGATGATGTCAGCGTATAAAGACTAACTCTCATCTCATCACCCTATCATCCCATCAACACATGATCCATCCTAAAGAAATCCTAGAACGTCACGGCATCGACGCGAAAAAATCGCTGGGGCAGAATTTCTTGTATGAAGAGTCGATTTTGCGCCGCATTGTAGAAGCGGCCGATGTCTCTGCGGCCGATGACGTGCTTGAAGTTGGGCCCGGA
>JBCCSO010000287.1:0-6123 GCA_039199965.1 Chloroflexota bacterium
ACAAGTTTTGGCGCAGTGCTGACAGACGGGTCGGTGCAAGACAATCTGAGTAGTCAGTCGTACGACTACATGTGGCGGCAGTGGAAAGGAGAGAATTCTCAGGACGTTCTTGATTCAGCTGTACGCAATCAATATGGTCAGGACCCATACTTTATTTGGTACGAACGCTATTTTGACCGCACGGCTGATTTCAATGCTGCACTTATTGGTTTAAGCGCATTCCGGGAGGCTTCATCTGCCAAACGGGACAATGACTTTTCGACCAATAATCCCAATAAAAAATCTCGTGCTCCCCAGACACATGTCGGGTGGGGGAGAATTTGGGAAGAGCGAACTGACATACAAATGATGGAAAATCTTTCAACAACTCCAGCTCATTCACACGATGTTTTGATGAGCCTATTTGCCGCCCAGTCTTATGCACTGATCACGGGTAATGATGCTTCAGAATTTGGAACGTGGCTCTACGATTCTGCTACTGATCCCGATCTTGCGGAAAAATCTGCGTACGCGCAGCGAGTTGGCTATGTGACCGTGATGCAGCTTGGAACTTTAGATATCCATGAACCCTATAATGAGTCAGCGTATGATCTGGCTGCGTTCAACGGCAACTCAATTTTTGCTGAAACAACGGCCGAGGTTGCAGCCACGGACGACAGCTATTTAATAGAGAAAAATGAGACTCTTTCCCAACCCGCACCCGGTATCTTGACCAATGACTTTAATTCAACCGGGTCGATGATTCCATTACTGGTTACGAATGTTGTGACAGGGACCTTAACCTTAAATAATGATGGATCATTTGAATATATACCGCCAAACGAATTTGCAGGTGACGTGTCTTTTACCTATCTAATTGCTGATGGTCCAAATACTTCGAACGAAGCAACTGTGTCAATCTCAGTTGCTGAGAGTATTTCCCAAATATATTTACCTTATCTTGTGCGCTAAACGGTTCATTTAAAAACAAAAGAAAATAGCAGTTCCTAGATTCAAATTAAGTTCAAATTTATCCCTGTTCGATCTCTAGCTAGAGTTGGCTAAAGATGGAACAGGGATTTTTGCATTTAGAATAGAGACGGTAGATTAAAGTCAGGTGGAAATGAAAGGAACCATTGATCCAATGGCGAGTTATAGACTAGAATCCTGCCTAAATTTTGCGCCGGGAGAGAAAAAAATGGAAATACCAGAAAAATTGAGAGCTTGCTGGCACCCTGTTGCCTATGCCCATGAAGTGACGGCCGAAGCGCCCCACGGCTCGATGCTGCTAGATGAGCCGATTGTGATTTGGCGAACAGATGACGGCACGCCTCTAGCCATGAAAGACGTTTGTATTCATCGCGGCACCGCGCTCTCACTGGGATGGGTTGGGAACAACTGCATCGTTTGTCCTTACCACGGTTGGCAGTACGATGAATCAGGCGCTTGCGTCGAAATCCCACAGATGACCAATCCGCACATTCCGTCTAAAGCCAGAACAAAAAAATATTTGTGTCAGGAAAAATTTGGGCTGATCTGGGTGGCACTTGAAGAGCCCGTTTACGACTTGCCCCCAATCCCTGAACTGGAAAATGGGGATTGGAAAGTAGTCAACACAGGACCGTTTGATTGGAAATCTGACGCCAGTCGTCAAGTCGAAAACTTTACCGACTTTGGCCACTTCCCGTGGGTGCACCCGGGCTTGCTGGGGGATGTTGACCGGCCGATTGTGCCAGACTACACGGTCGAAACAAAAGATCACGTATTGCATTACACTGTCGTCCGGCCGGAAGCGACCAACACAGACGACTTCCCCGTTTTCGCCAATGAAGAAGTGGTCAAACCAGAGCGCTGCAGCCGATATGAGCTGCATCTGCCGTACACCATTGTGCTGCGCTTGGGCTGGGGCGGGTCCAAGGGGATGGTTTACTTTTTTGTGAGCCAACCGATTTCCAGTGACAAATGCCGTGGCTATTGCATCATCGGCCGGAACTATGATTTTGACCAGCCGGACAGCGTGCTTCAAGGCTTTGAAGATACGATCTTCGACCAAGACAAGCGGATTGTCGAGAGCCAGCGGCCAGAGCAGGTGCCGTTTGATTTGGCCGACGAACTCCATCTAAAATTTGATCAAGTGGCGGTCCACTACAGGCGCGCGATGCAGGCTGAGGGACTTGCTTACTTTCACTACTTAGACGTGGCCTACACTGAACGAGAGCTAGAGCGACAGCAGGAAAGAAAAGAACGGCTGCTGCGCAAACAGGCTGAAAAGATTCGCCAACAAGCTTTAAATGAGAAGGCTCAGCCAACAGGGGACTAATTACCGATGGATCAATATCAATCGATAGAAATTACTTATTTGGGTGGACCAGACATCAAAAAGCTGAACTTTTCTGACGCTGAGATTTTGGACGCCATTGAAAAAAGCTTGGGTGCCCAAGGGAACGGTGAATGCGTGATTGAGCCACGGGCGCACCTGATGCCGAACCCTGAGTTTAACGGCCACTTTAACGTGCTGCGCGGCTATATTTCCAGCTTGGGTCCCGATGGCGGCACGGCTGGGGTCAAAGTTGTTGGCGACTACGTGGATAACTATAAAAATGGGCTGCCGTCCGAACTGGCCCTGCTTAATCTAATGGATGCTAAAACCGGTGTACCACGCGCCATCGTTGACGCCAGCGCCATCACCGATATGCGGACGGGAGCGGTTTCGGCCGTCGGAGCCAAGTATTTGGCACCACCGAATCCGAAAGTGTTGGGCCACATTGGGGCGCGTGGGACCGCTTACTGGAATGTTAGACTGCTTGATCATTTGTTTGATTTTGAAGAGATTCGGGTTCACTCGAGACGGCCGGAAAGCCGGAATGCGTTTGCTGAAAAGCTTGAGCAAGATTTGGGCAAAAAGATTGTTGTGACGGGCAACTGGGAAGACTGCCTCAAAGATGCCGACATTATGGTTGAGGCGTCTCGCTTGAACGAACCACAGCCATTGTTTAAAACAGAGTGGGTCAAGCCCGGTGCGCTCGTGATTCCATACGGCACCATGAGCACGGTTGAAGATGATCTGCCGGACATCGCCAGCAAATTTGTGGTAGATGAGTGGTCACAGTGCCTGATCGGCCCGTTTGGCTGTTTCCGCCGTCACGTCGATCGCGGGCAGGTGAATCAAGACAATATTCACGGAGAGCTGGGTCAGATCGTAAATGGGAATCTGCCCGGCCGCGAGCGAGACGATGAGACGATTATCCTGTGGCACCGAGGTCTGTCTACGTCCGACATTGCGCTGGGGTACGCCATGCTTGAAAAAGCAGAGAAAATGGGATTGGGCATAAAGCTTCCTTATCGTTAACTAACTGTTTTCAAGCCAGTTAATTTGATCAGGAGTGAGTTCGATATTGACTGCATTGACAGAATCGGCCGCTTCTCCTGGCTTCCATGCAGCAATGAGCGCATACGTATTTAAAGCTGGTTGATTGAGCACATAGGCGATGGCGATTTGAGCCAGCGAAACGTCTTTTTCGGCCGCCAATTGTTTGGCCCGTTTAAGCCTTCCCCAATTATCTCCAAAGCAATAGACCTCGACGCACAGTTTGTCGAAATAGTTGTCAAAGCTGTCTAGGTTGTCAGGCGTAAATCGGCCGGAGAAAAAGCCGCCAGCCAAACTGGACCATGTAAAAAGGGGCATCTGTTGTTGGCTGTACCAATCACGATCAGTTGCGTATTCCGGCCCGCTGATCGTGATACAGCCATCCCACGGGGGCTTGGCCTGCTCTGCAAGACTAAAGTTCGGGCTGCTGGCCTGCATAGGGGTGAGATGATGCTTTTTTGCATAGGCATTGGCTTCGGCCAGACGTGCTGTTGTCCAATTTGATCCCCCAATCGCTTTGACGGTACCTGCCTGTAGATGCTGATTTAGACAATCCATGATTGGTCCAACCGGTTTGGTTGTGTCGTCGCGGTGCAAAATATAGAGATCAATGGTGTCAGTCTGCATGCGCTCGAGTGAGTCCGCGATGTCGGCCGAAATGTCCTCTGGCGTGACGCGATCCCGGCCGTCCATGGGGTGGCCCCCTTTGCCCAAAATGACCACCTGATCGCGCAGATTGCGAGAGGCAAGCCAGTTACCAAAAATGCGTTCACAAGCACCGTTCCCGTAGACATGTGCCGTATCAAAGGTGTTTATTCCGGCCGCAAAAACCGCATCGAGCAGAGTGTCTGCCTCGTTTTGACTGTAGCCGCCCAGCATCACCGTCCCTTGGACAAGGCGCGAAACCGGTTTGCTAATTCCATCTAGATTTCCATATTTCATATTTTTGCTGTGTGTATCCCACTTTGTTTTAGCTTCGACCAGCTCAAAAACAGATGCCCGATAATTAATCAAAATCGCCTTGGCATTTTACGTGAGCAATCATACCATTAGCCAAATTATTTGGTTAGAAACCACAGTTGAGTTTTGGCAGTTTTTTCAAAATGACCATGCCTCAGGAGAAGATGATGTCTGAATTTACCCCGAAATTTTTGCAAGATACCGGTGCAGAAGTCCCCGTTGTATGCGGCCCGATGTATCCTGGATCAAATCCAGAACTGGTCGCGGCCGTGTCCGAAGCGGGCGGTTTTGGTGTGGTGCAGCCGGTTGCGCTGACTTCTCTGTACGGCCATGATTTTCGTGAGGGATTGCGGCTGATTAAAAAGTTAACCAACAAACCGTTTGGGGTGAACTTCACCATCTTTGGCGGGGCTAACAAGAAATACCATGAGCAGATGAAAAAATGGATGGCGATCTCCATCGAAGAAGATGTGAAGTTCTTTCTCACGTCTTTGGGCAAGCCGCATGAAATTGTCAAAATCGCCAAAGAGCATCGGATCAAGGTCTATCATGACGTGCCAAACAAGAAGGTGGCGCTTGCCATGCGGGATGCTGGGGTGGATGGCCTGAACTGCATCAACTGGCGCGGTGGGGGGCAAACGGGTATTCAATCGGCCGAACAGTTTATGGAAGAGCTGCACGACATCGGTATTCCGCTGGTATGCGCTGGGGGGATTGGGAACGCAGACGACATGCGCCAAGCGCTTGAGATGGGATACGCGGGGGTTCAAGTGGGCACCCGCTTTTTGGCCACCCATGAATGCCAAATTACCAACAGCTACAAACAGGCGATTGTTGATTCAAGTGAAGAAGATATTGTGTGGACGAACAAGATTGCGGGCAATAACTCATCAGTGATCAAGACCGATCACATCATGCGCGGTGGCTTGCGCACCGGCCCCGTCATTAGCTGGATGCTGACCAAGCGTAATCTGAAAAAGTATGCCCGCATGTACCTGATGTCGCAGGGTATTAAAAATTACACCAAGACCACGTTTGATGATGCCTATCAATATTGGCAGGCGGGTAAGGGAGTGGGCAACATCACCCGCATTGAGTCAGTGAGTGATGTGGTGGAGCAGTACCGAACTGAATATGAAAAAATGCTGCAAACCGCTGCTTAGGTGCTGTTGGCATTTGTGCAACGTTATGGTGGCCTAGTTTGTTGGCCGCGGATGTGAATGGATTTCCGCGGATGGATTTGATTATGTTTAAATCCAAAAGGCTTGAATAATTCAGCAACTTGGTGGAGAAAACTGTAGGTTGTGAATGAGCAAGAAAAACGTTTCATAGGCTAAAGAGGGGAGCTTGCTCCGCCACGTTTTGTAGGCGCTGGTGGGTGTGGGGGATGACTGCGCCTCAAGGCCGATGCCGTGGGCAATTGCCATGGAGCGCTTCATATGCAGGGGGTCGCTGACGATGAGGGCGTTTTGCAAACCATCTTTTTGCATTAGGGTGCAGGCCTCGAGCAGATTTTGTTGGGTGACGCGTGAGTCCGTTTCAATCAATATATCGGCCGCTGGCACCCCGCTGGCGATGGCGACAGCTCTGCCCATTTCTGATTCTGCCAGCGTGTCATCCGCTCCGATGCCGCCGGTAAATATCAGCTTTTGCACGCGGCCGGTTTGATACAGCTCAATCCCATGCAGAATACGCTGCTCAAACACGGGTGATGGCTCTCCGTTGATCACGGCCGCTCCTAACACAATCGCTGCGTCGGCCGATGCGCTGCTGGTTATGCTGGAGGTGCGTACGATTTGCCATGCTAAAACCGCCAG
>JBCCSO010000288.1:0-6081 GCA_039199965.1 Chloroflexota bacterium
AACAGCCTGCCTGTTGGTAGCAAAGTAGACCGGGATAGGTTTGGACCCATCTGAGTTATCCGACAATTTTGAAGAGACCTCAAGTGCATTAACAGCTTTAGGCACTTGTTTATTCAAATCAACGGTTACAGACTCATTTGCAGAGACGCCCAGATGCTTTCTTTCCCTGATTTCCTCTGATATAAAGTTGCGCTGGAAAAGATCGTTTACATAGTCACCTACGGGGGTGCCATCAAGCAAATCAAGCAGATCATAGATCGCATTCATCCGCTCTTTTTCACTGTTGCTTTTTATAATTTGATCAAGCGTTGCTTTGACAGCCAGCTCTAATTCAGGATCATTCATTTGAGCTACTTGATTGTTAATAATTGGCCAGTTTGATGCAAGGGCATCGATTACAAATATCTGTTCCAAAATAACTCCTCACGATGTGCCAAAGTGTTTTGGCTTTGTTTAGGCACTTTTTTTATAGGTAGGCCTTTAATTTAGCGGCCCGATTTAGATAGGGCAAGCATTCATTTTAGATGGCGTATATACAGATTCAATTCAATTGGCGGTTAAAGACCAAAAACTGTAAAAGCCGCCCAATAGTGCGGCTCTGCAAAGGGTTTACTGTTTCTGTCAATGCTTCTGAACTCACCTGTTAGGGTTGTGGCTATTTCAGATTCAGGGCCGTCACCTTTCCGGTATGGTGCCAGAATAGATAGCAACTGCTTTGCTGTTAAGTTTCGCGTCCAGTTTTGGGCATCGCGTAAAGCGCGAGCTGGTGATTTGCCACTTGTGTACTCTTCATAAAACCGGCCGATCAAGAATGGGGAGACACGATCAGCAATGGGCCACAGGGTTGCCAAAACTGAGTGAGCGCCAGCGCGTAGAAATAGCGTGGACATACCCAGAAATTCATCTTCAACTGCAGACACCTTGACCAGACCAGTTTCGCAAGCGCCAAGAGAAACTAGATTTGGCATTCTAGATATGTTCATGCACTCAAGGACAGTTAGTTTCGTTTGATTGGCAAGCCTTACATGTGATTGCCAAGGATCACTAAAGTTAAAAACCGCGTGCGCTGCAACGTGCAAAATATCGGAAGCTTCGAATGCACTAATCACTGATGCGGGCGTGGCATGGTTTCCGCGTATTAAATTCAGCTCTTTGCCCTCAAACGCGTCAGTTACGAAACTGTTTTCAAGCTCGGCTCCTGCCAAATCATTCTCTGGATTGCTAATAACCGTAATATTTTGCTTGGTATCTTTTGTTTGTGTTTTCCCTAGCAGCGATTTAACTGAGGATGCAAATCTGATGGTGTAATCATCAATTAGCCACGTTTGAGAAGCTTGATTGCCTGTCCATGCTGCGTGTAAGGGAAAAATGCTGCTGCCACCTTGGTGGAACCAAACTATTTCACCATCTTCTGTAAAGCTATGTTTGTCCATGGCTGAAAGAATGGGTTCCCACAGTACCTTGTAAATCTGCTGACCAAATTGAAGGATTAGCTTCTCCCAAGCTGCCCTTTCAGAGTCACGTTCTAGGTATTTTAGAAGCCATCCACCCAGTGCCTCATCAAAGTTTTCACCACGCTGTAAGGCCATTAATTCTGGTTTCCCAAAGTTGGGCAAACGCACCTGCGATATATGTTCTTCACTGACGATGATTACAATTCCGGGAGATGAAGAAAAACACCCAAACAAAAGCACGCCATTTTCGGGTACCAAGGCTTTGACATCAGAGAAGCTGATTTTTTTGCCACTGTTGCTTTGATCCCAAACAAGCCCTTTGCCGCGTTCTAGAGCGATTAGTGCCTCCTCTAATCGATTTTCCATTGCTAAGCAGTATCCCAGCAGTCCACCCAAACTACCCGTTTCACGAATGGTTTCTAGCCTGCCATCAATACTCGTTGAATGTTGCAAATATTCATGACCAATTCCCAGCGCTTCCTCAAGGGGGGCTATTGCATTGGCGAAGTTACGTGTTGACATAAACGCTTCAGCCTCAAGTTTGCAAAATACCATGCGTCGATCTGGGTGTGTTTGCCCTAATATTTGCTTGCCCCGGCCGGTGCTTTTAGTCAAGTCCGTAAGCCGCTCTGTCTCACCGTGCTCGATCAGGTTTTTTAATACAATTGCACGGGACCTCTCGATATCTGCAGCGGCCTCTGGCTGTGTGATTGGATCAATTCTTTTGTCTGCTAACTTTAGCAATTCAAGCGCTTCTTTCTGCTGCTCAGCGGTATGATCTTTTAAATCATACGACATGATTGAAGTGATAGCTTGGATCGCCTTTCGATAAACTTCTGAAGAGGTAGAGTCGTCGCACTGACCTAATGCCTTCCGTGCATGTTTCTCTGCCAGCGTATAGTTTTCTTGGAATAGATATGCTTGGCTAAGAAATGTTTGCGTTTTAATCCATGTATCCCCTCTGTTTTCACCAAGAGCGTCGATAGAAGCCTGAAAGCACGCGACACTTTTATCTAACTGCTCATCAAAATTACCATTTGGCTGGTTTTGCCACGCTAAACCAACTTCGTTGTTAATAGATGCCCATCGCTTGGATTGAGAAAATTTGTTGGTAAGCGAAAGCGCCATGCCCAGATATTTCATCTGGGCATGCCAGTTCTCTAGCCGATCGCCTATGGTCCGTATCTTGTAGAGTAAAGCAAGTCCATTTGCATGAACTTGATATTCACTTACCTCGATAATTTTTGAGAGATGATAAATCGCTTGCTCAATAGCTTCTGGATTCTGCGCAAATTGCATAGAAAATAGGGAGCCGATATGCGAATGTATTTCCAAAACTAAATCTCTGTGTTTCTGAGGGTCAATTACCTCTAAAGCGTCTTGGTAAGCCTTTATTGCATAGTCAGGGTCTGACATAAAAAACAACTGTGCAAAAGTGAATTGGATGAATCCCCATTTTTGAGGTTCATTGATTTTGTCAACGTGGCTCAACACTAGCTGATGATTGTGCCGTATGATGTCACTATCTTTTTCTGGATCAAGTGCTTGTAAATCGTTGATTAGTTGTAGAATGTCTTCCGTTGTCATTTTGTTTTGGCTGATATTGATAGTGGATTGATGGAAATCTTTGCCGTAGCCTACAGAGGTTTGCTCTATTGAAATTTCTATCAGCTTATGATTGATAAACCGCTAGCTGTATTAAGGGTGACCGTTAGCTTTTGAAAATAGACTTAAGGTATTGCTTAAGATTCTAGACTGTCGGTAAACAAACGCCTAGAAAGTAAGTGGGCTGGAAGTTGGTGGTTCAAGCTCAAATAAGCCTTAGAAAGGATTTTATTATTCATCTTGTTGTATCCAAAAATTCGAAACAACTATCTGGCAGGGGTTTTAATCAATATTGTCACTAAGTGACTTACTTGGAGTCTAAACAAAAAAGGAAAATTAGGAATTAATCAAAATGGTAGATATATACAAAGTAAACAGATTTACGGTTACGTTCTTTACTTTATTTTTCGTTTTTGGAGCATTGATTTTTCTGCCTCTAATGATGGAAGCTTCGGGTGAGCCTACGGCCGAGGATATCGCCCAAAATGATGTCGATTCAGTCCCAAGCGAATTGGTTGGCAAACAACAAGATCGAGTTAGCGTCGATCGCCCTGAACTTATTCAAGATGATTCTTACCCATACCCTAGCCCAACCAATACCTCGATACCAACACCCACGCAAGATCCATACCCCGGCCCAACCTCCACGCCAATACCTGTTCCAATTTGTTCTGGTTTTCCTATGGATGCCGGTTCAGAGTTTGAATTAAATAATGCGATTTTATGCTACAACGTTGAACTTGCTGGTGAATACGAGATCAACATCACAACTGATATTGTTTTAACAGGCAATACCAGCCCAATAAGCAACAGTAATGGTGCCCGTTTAACCATTAATGGTGGTGATCACGTTATTGACGGCGATTATATGGGGCGGGTATTTGACATACGGGCAAGTGAAGTTGTTATAGCAGATCTTACAATTCAAAAAGGTAAGGCCGGTTTGTCAGACTGTCTCTGTGGTGGTGGGGGGGTTAGTATTGGATCTTCAGCATCTGTGACCCTAACCCAGACAACAATTATCAGCAACACAGCAGACTCTGGTGGGGGTGTCTATAATTTAGGGACGGTTACGATTAGCCAGAGCTATATCCACGGTAATATCACACCCAACCTGTCTCCATTTGGGGGACGTGGTGGCGGTATTTATAATGATGGTGGGACTTTTACAGTCACTGAAAGTTTAATTTCAAACAATGAAGGGGCTTTTGGAGCAGGTAGCTACGCTAAGAATGGTACGTTGACTTTGGTAAATACAGATATTGAGGATCATAATGCCTTTATCGGAGGAGGTCTTTACGTTGATTTTTCCTCTAACGTGAGCATTCAGGGCGGAAATATTTCAGATAATTCGGCCGGTCATAGTGGTGGCGGCATTATAAATTATGGTACGCTCGATATCGATTCAGTTTCATTTGACAATAATTTTGGAAACAATGGTGGCGGGGCGATATTCAACCATTTAACTGCAATAATCGAAGATAGCTTATTTACTAATAATATAGGATATGGTGGTGGTGCCCTTAGAAACGATAGTATGGCAACTGTCATCAATACAACCTTTGCCAACAACTCTGGCACAGAGGGTGGGGCAGTTTATAACGATGGAAACCTAACAATTAAAAATAGTGAGGTTTCTGAGGGAGAGGCTGAAGAAGGCGGTGGGATATATAACAATAGCCGTATGAGGGTACAAAGCAGCACAATCACCGGCAATCACGCCACAGTAAATGGTGGGGGAATCCGTAATTCTAGAAACACGCCGTATGATTTAAGGATCACAGATAGCACTATCTCCAACAATACATCAGATCAATATGGTGGCGGGTTTTATATTCAGAGCGATGCTGTGATCAGTAGAACTGCCGTCATTAGTAATAGCTCGGGCATAAGTGGGGCGGGGCTATTTATTGGTGAATTTTCTGATTTAGACTTTGTTAACGGCACCGTTAGCGCCAATGATGCAGGTGGCTCTGGTGGTGGATTTTTTGTAGAGTTTGGTGGTGTTATGATCACTAGTACGACCGTTTACTCTAATTCTGCAGCAGGCTCTGGGAATGGAATCTACAGTTTTGGTGCTGTTGATTTAGCAAATTCAATCATTGCGAGTTCGGCAAGTGGTGCAGATTGCGTTGATGATACATCTGGAAACTCTTCTGCAGATTCATCAAACATTGATAGCGATGGTACTTGTGATAACGCGATGACTAAAACTATTTCGGAAATAAATGTAGGGCCATTACAGGATAATGGCGGTCCGACACTGACGCATGCATTACTCACCGGCAGCGCGGCTTTAGACGCGGCCGCGCCTGATCCCAATGTTAAAGAAGATCAGCGGGGGGTCAGTCGGCCGCAGGGAAGTGCATCAGATATCGGGTCTTTTGAGCTAGAAGTTGCGGAACCGATCGTTTACCTAAGTTCTACTTCGGCCGGGGTTGTAGGGAGCGTCTCGTTTACAGACGAGGACATTATCGCGTTTGACCCAAGTATAAACACATGGAGTCGTTACTTTGATGGCTCTGATGTTGGGCTTGGTGGAAATCCGTCTTTAGATGTGGATGCATTCACCTTGCTGGATGATGGCTCAATTCTGCTCAGTTTTGCAGGAGGAGCCTCTATCCCTGATGTAGGGGCTATTGATGATTCTGACATCATCCGTTTTGTGCCAACCAAAATAGGTCCTAAGACGGAAGGGTCTTTTGAGATGTATTTCGATGGATCTGATGTGGGGCTAGACGTGGATAAAGAGGATATTGATGCTGTATCTGTACTCGAAGACGGCCGAATCGTGATTAGCACACTGGGCGCAGTACAAGTCTTAAAACAGTTTGGAAACACATTAAATGCGCTAGATGAGGATCTAATCGTATTCTCTCCAACAAGTTTAGGAGAGAATACAAGTGGCTATTTTGCTCTGTACTTTGATGGGTCTGATATTGGATTGAATACTCCGCAAGAAGATGTCTGGGGGGTAGCTGTAGGCGGAGATCAAGCAGATTTATTCCTGACATTGGCCGGA
>JBCCSO010000289.1:0-6053 GCA_039199965.1 Chloroflexota bacterium
GCCTATTTGGTGCAGGCTGGACGCATCTACGACTGGCTGACGGTCGCAACATCGTTATAGATAATTACTCAACCGCTCCGGCCGCTGCTACACCTGACCTGTACACACCCATCTCCGATGAATGGCCCGACTACATGCAAACCGAAGGGAGCAAGAACATGCTGGGGCATCTGGCATGTGGGGTGCCGGGCACACTCAAAGCATGGTGTGAACTGCTTGAAAATTATGGCACCCTTGATCAAGAAACTGTCCTCCAACCCGCCATTCAATATGCGGAAGATGGTTTCCATGCGACCCCCTATTTGCATGATTGCACCGCTTATGTCGCGGCCGAAATGTCCCAGTTCGATGAGATCAGTTCGATCTTTATGCCCAACGGCCGGCCGATCAATGCGGGTGATCTTGTGCGCCAGCCAGATCTCGCTCAATCACTGCGGGACATTGCTAAAAACGGCCCAGACTATTTGTATAACGGCCCTCTAGGTGAGCAAATCATTGAGCATATTCGACAAAACGGGGGCATCATGACGATGGTCGATCTGCAAGGCTACCAGACAGTTGAGCGTCAGGTCTTGCGCGGCAGCTATCGTGGCTACGAGATTTTGGTCCCCTCTCCTCCCTGCTCAGGTGGGGCGCACATTTTGCAGATGCTCAACATGCTCGAGGGGTTTGATGTGGCCGGGATGGGATTTGGCTCGGCCGAATCGATTCATCTGATTGCAGAGGCGCTTAAAATTGCTTTTGCAGATCGGGCACGGCATATGGGTGATCCTGATTTACGGCCGGTCCCCACTGACTGGCTGATTTCTAAAGCGTATGGGCAGGCACGGCAGGCAGACATCAAGATGGCACAGGCATCGACCCAGCAAGCAGGCATCCCTCCGGCCGCTGAGTCGGCCGACACCACCCACGTCACCACGACCGATCAGCACGGGAACATCGTCTGCATGACCCAAACCATTAACCAGATTTTTGGCTCCAAAGTGATGGTCCCCGGCACGGGCATAATCTTAAACAACACCATGGCCCTGTTTGACCCGCATCTCGGCCGGGCCAACTCTGTGGCGCCAAACAAGCGGATGATCAGCAGCATGTGCCCCACCATCGTCTTAGAAGATGGTGAGCCATTTATGGCACTAGGCACACCGGGCGGGGTACGCATTTTCCCATCTGTCTTTCAAGCGATTTTAAACGTCATTGATCACGGGATGACCCTGCAAGAAGCGGTTGAAGCCCCCCGCATCTGGACCCAAGGGCAAGAGCTTGAGGTTGAAAAAGCGGTTCCTAAAGGCATTAGGCAGGGATTGGTTGAGAAAGGACACACCCCGCTTGAAGTGATGACAGTCGCAGGGGGCATGAACGGGGTCATGGTTGACCGAGACTCCAAATTATTGCACGGTGCCGCCTGTTGGCGCGGAGACGGCACGGCTATCGGTTTAGGCGGTGGTTTAGCTAAGCCGGGCATCCGATTTGTGCCAGACGAGCGGAAGAAATAATTTTATGGCAAAGATGCGCAAAAAAAGAGATCTGCCTTCCAAGGTCTGTCCGGTCTGTGACCGGCCGTTTACGTGGCGCAAGAAGTGGGAGAAAAACTGGGATGAAATCCGCTACTGCTCTGAACGCTGCAGGCGGGCACGCAACAAAAAGTAAAGGGGGCAACGGCCTTTCTAACCCACTCGCTTTTAGCGTGGTGCGTATTGCGTAAAAGCAACATCCACGCAATACGCACCACGCCGCTTTAAACGGCTAACGTAGGTACTGCTAAATAATAAGGGCTTTCGCTTGCAAGGAGCACTGAGCGTCGCTTTGCTTATGCACAGAACGAAGTTCTGTTGAGGCCAACAAGTTGGCCCCCTGTCGAAGTCCGTTCTCGCAGTTGCTAAACACGTTTTGAGTGAAAGCCCTAATAGTTACGCCTCTTACACCATCAGCCTTTGCTCTCCTCCCACTTGTGAATCGCGTTTGCCAAAATTTCTTCCCGGATCTCTATTGATAGCTCTAGCGGGTTGTACTGAAGCGCGTGAGGATTAACCTGCACATTACTATCTGAATCATCCTCATGGAATTTCGACATCATTCTAGCTATTAAATCGAGTGGCGAATAGCCATCTTGAGGAATAAGGATTTCGACCAAAGTCTCTAACAAGCTCTCCTCATTGATAGAGGGTATTGTAACCGCCTCCTCCACCTGATTGATGTGATCTTCAAAACGATCGTACACAAATTGAATATCCCAGCCGGCCCATAATTCATCCAATTCTAGCCCATTGAAAAAATAAGCATTTGCACACCAAAACAGAATGCGTTTTTGAGCTTCATCTACATGCATCCCCGCAACCGGGAAACTCACCAAATGCTCTGCAAAGTCAAATCTTTTTTGTGATCGTCTCTGTCTAGCTTGGCTCAAAAATTCTTCCTTGTCCGAAAGCCATTTGACCAATGCGATCCCATAGGATGTGGAGAAGACAAAAAGATCCTCATCTAAAAATCGGATTGTGCACACAGCATCCACCTCGCTCAGATCCTCCGGAGGTGATAGTGTCTCAAATATGACATCGCTTAGGTCAGGGAACGTGGGCAACTCTTTCCCCACATATTCGGCTAAATCAAAAATGCCACGTGCCCAACGCAAGTGCCAATCCGGCCACTGATGCTGCATTAGTTCAAGATAAAGTCGCCGCAGGGGAATATTGTTCAATAAATGTTCACCACCCCAAAACAGCAAGACTTTCTCAATCGGATCATAAACAACACCCCCTTCAGCCCAAATGTTATCTACCCAGAGCTCATCTTCAAGCTGTTGATTTTGAATGAATGCCCGAGCGTGTGTCGGCCCCCAAAACATGTTATTAGGGATGGCTAGTGAACACCAATGACAATAGTACAGCTCGTATCCCTCTTCGTTGACAATGATTAAATTTGCGCGATGGCCCATATCTTAATAAACATCTTGTGTTGTGCTCTCCAGACCTTTCAGGTTTCCGATTTGTCTAGAAAAATAAGTAGATTCAAAAAACCTGAAAGGTCTTTGACGAGAAACCAGGTTACATCAGCAAACACCTCAGTGCCTTTGACTGAATTGGATGTCTAGCTTTTCTCTTTCACCAGAAACTCAACATTACACACTGCTGAAATTTTCTTTTTGCTCTTAAACTCAGCCCCAAAATCAACGGCCGGTGCTGCGCTACGCGCCATCATTTTGGCTTGGGCTGGCATAGGTGCTCGCAAATGAATCTCACTGACCTGCGGCATCTGGTAGCTGTCACTACACGTACGGATACCGACAACCTCATAATCGATCACACTCATCATTTCAATCGCTTTGTATTTAGCTCGTCTAACCGCCTGCTTAATTAATCTCATTTTGGCCTTGTCTTCTTCGTAATCCCATTTTACCGATTTAACAGAGATGTTTTTTCCATCAGCGCAGGCAGCTAGAACCAGTCCAAGTTTGTCAAGCTCGTTTACTGTCAGTTTGATCGTATAAGTAGCAGTTGAATTTTTACCGAAGAAGCCAGATGCGCTGCTTGTGCTCACAGATTCTGTATCGACTTCTATTGAATCATCTATTAATTTTATTTTATCAATCACCCCTTTTAGATCATCTGAGGCAGACAGGGCCGCATTGCCAAACGCAATTTTCGCGCTATTGACTTCGACCATCACCAAAGCGCGTGAGGCTTCGATCTCCATCTCGGCCGATTCATTGACTTTTAGTACACCGTGTTCCACTGTTTATTCTCCTGATACATTGACTATGATTTTGCCCAAAGCCTTTCCATCCAATATACGCTGCAAAGCTTTGGGTGCTTGTTCAAGTTCATAAAGGTGATCGATAGCGGGCCGAATATGCCCATCTGCCGCAAATTTAGAAATAGTCACCGCGTTATCCCAACTTTGATCAACGCCCATCATGGCTATATTTTTGCCTATTCTCTCTTTGATACGCCTGTTTTGCATGAACAGTACTCAGCCAGCCCACCACAATAGCCCGGCATTTCACTGTAAACTGCATCACCCACTTTGAATTTAGTTACGTTTTCACCAACAGATTCTAAAATGCCAGAAATATCAGAACCCAGTATCCAGCTACAAGACCGTAACAAACCACCCAGCCAGGCGGTAAACAGGCTTCTCTGTAACATCTCTTTGTCAGACCCATTAAATGATGTAGACATCACTTTAACCAAGATTTGATCGTCCGAAGGCTTAGGCTCAGGCAGATCAATTAA
Organism: Chloroflexota bacterium; assembly: GCA_039199965.1. Classification (GTDB taxonomy): domain Bacteria; phylum Chloroflexota; class Anaerolineae; order Promineifilales; family Promineifilaceae; genus WTJY01. The sequence goes on from JBCCSO010000289.1 coordinate 4,233, forward strand.
ATTAAGATTGTCCGCATTCCCATGCTTTTCAAATATAAATGCCTGCATATTGTGATTATATGCTCGATAGGATATAGTGTTTTGAAGGTCTCGCAACTTATCTCATGATTTTGCGTAAATCGGGTAAGTTAAAAATTTGTTTTAGCTATCTGTTTAGAGAACAAATCATCAGGCAGTCACCAGATTTGTCTCTAAGTTAGATCGACATTCCATATTTACCTATGGAACAGGAAGTCCATTCTGTTTCATGCGACCTTCTTGTTCCTGTTTGGAGGTTTCAAATGAATTTGGCTGCGGTAATTGGTACAGTTGTTGGTCTAGTGGTCCTGTTTTTACTGGCAGGGATACGGATTATTCGACCTATTGAGGTCGGTGTTGTCGAATTTTTAGGGAAGTATTCGCATACGGCGTTTGCCGGATTTAACTGGATCATTCCAGTTCTCCAAAAAATGCACAGGATCGATACGACTGAGCGTCGGGTTGATATTGAGCCTCAATCAATCATCACGCAAGATAAGTTGAACGCTGAGGTTGACGGTGTGGTTTACTACAAAGTTTCTGACGCGCACAACGCTCTCTACAATGTTCAAAGCTTTGAGTCTTCAGTGCCCTCTTTGGCGAAAACCACGCTGCGCGCAGTGATTGGTAAGCTCACGCTGACAGAAGCCAATGAAAATCGGAGCAAGATCAATGATGAAATTGAAATCATCTTGGATCGCGAGGTTTCGAAGTGGGGTATTTCAGTTGAACGTGTTGAGCTCAAGCGTATTGAGCCGCCAACTGATGTTCAAGCCGCAATGAATAACGTCGTAAAAGCTGAAAATGAAAAGATTGCGGCGCTGGACTTGGCAACCGCCATCGAAACAAAAGCAGACGGTGAGCGGCGGGCTGAGATCAAGAAAGCAGAAGGTATTGCAGAAGGTATTAAGCTGAAAGCACAGGCAGACGCTGAGGCTATTCGAGTAGTCAATGAAGCGGCCGAAAAGTACTTTGTCGGCAACGCTCAACTGTTAAAGAAACTTGAAACAGTTAGTGAGTCTTTCAAAGACAATGCGAAAATTGTGGTGCCAGCCAATTCTGACTTGGTAAACATCATCGGTGATATGGCGGGTACACCGGTTCCGGTTCCGGTTAAAAAGAATGGTTCACGCAACGGCACGCGTCAGTCTGTGAACTAGTATAAGCCGTACTAAAATCAGCCGGGGTTTGATTCAAGCCCCGGCTTTTTTATTTGAACTTTTAGCAGATTGAAATCTGCTTCTAGAAAAGAAACACGATAAATCGTGTTAAAAACAATTTTTTATTAGATTGGCAGGGAGCAGCTTAGATTTTTTAGGAGGCTGCATGGACATTGGGAGCATCTCCATGCCGCAAAATAACAGTTAGTAAAATCGGCACCGGGAGCAAAAAAAGCGCTAACGTTGCATACCCGACAGGCAGCGTTGTGGCGACTGCAATCGCTCCAATAATCGGCCCGCCAATCACTTGGCCAATGGCGTTTGTTTGGGCCCACATCGAAAGAACAGTGGCCCGCAGCTCAGGAGCGATTTGGCGCGTCAGCCAAGGATCATAGAGCGAGAAGTTGGCTCTAACGATCTGCTTGCTAAACATGAACGCCAGCACCCCCATTTCAAAACTGGTGGCAAACGCAAACCAGACAATTGCTATGATGAATCCGATGGTAAACAGGCGCATGCCCCGCGCCACACGTTCGGCCGATGCCCCGTTAAATCGCCGTTTCACCCACTCCATTACCCCCAAATGGAGCAGTCCGTTTGCAATGCTGATTAGCCCCAACCAAACGACCGGCTCCCAATCAAC
>JBCCSO010000290.1:0-6049 GCA_039199965.1 Chloroflexota bacterium
GGTGCCGCTTTGGGCCCCATCGCCGCTAGAACCCTGATTGGCGTCGTCATGTTTACCGCTCTTTTCATTCCGTATGTTGTTCGTAAGCCAGGTGCAGCGCTCTTTGGTATGCTGGTTGTTGGACTTGTACAGCTACCATTTTCACCTGATGGAATAGGTTCACTCATTGTGAATGTGCTGTACGGCTTGTTTGTGGAAGCCGCATTCTTCATTACCCGCTACAAACGATACTCACTGCTGATGATGATTTCCACAGCGTGCATTGTTGGAGCCATCGGCTTGGGTATAGGTTACATACCAAGCGGGCTTCACGAATTTGCGGTAAGTGCTCAAATCACACTCTGGATTTTGGTCATGGGAAGCTGCATATTAGGGGGTTGGCTCGTTACAGTGCTTGCAAATGCGCTCACGCGATCAGGTCTACTGAGCAATTTAAATAGTGAGGATGAGGAGATTGTGTTGGAATAATTTACGGACACATAAATTTGAGGCTGCTTACTACAACTTCAGAAGGAGAAAATAATGAGCAGTTTTAGTTTAAAGTCTTGGACAACACGGGACATTCTGGTTGTCATCATACTGGCAATCGTTTTTGCTTTATTAACCGGGCCCGTTTTGGCCTTAGCCTTCTTAATTGGCTCCGGCAATCCCTTGGTCAGCGTGGCTTTTGCGGCCGTTACCACGATTCCTAGCCTTGTTGCGCCCTACATTTTGCGCAAACCCGGGGCGGCATTCTTGACGCAGTTGCTGATGGGGTTGATTCAACTCCCTTTCTCACCGATGGGCTTTTTTATTGTGGTAGTGGGACTGATTAATGGGGTTGTGGGCGAACTACCCTTCCTGCTCACTCGATATCAGAACTACAGCTTAGGTTTGCTTATCGCCAGCGGTGTCTTTAGCCGATTAGTAGCCTTAGGATTTGCCATGAGTACCATGGGCTTTGCCAATATGCCAATCGGTATTCAAATTGGTCTTGTAATCACCGCGATCCTTGCAGGTGTAGCTATCGCCCTGATCGCTAACTATGTATGTGATATTCTCCAGCGATCCGGTATTTTGAGTCGGTTCGCGATAAGCGCAACCCAGATCGAAGACTTAGACGAGTCATTAAGCAGTGAATAAATTAAAGCAAAAAGCACAGGCAGCATGGCGAGCGGCTGATTACGCGACGTTTGCGACTTGCCTAGAACGCGGTCTCGACGACTTTGTCCCCGGCCTTGGCATCACAGCATCGGATTCGGTATTAGATGTAGCTTGCGGCGCGGGCAATTTCAGCATGCGGGCGGCCGCGCTCGGTTCAACGGTGACTGGCATAGATTTTAACCCAGACGCACTAGCCGCCGCGGAAAAGCGAGCTGGAGAAGCAGGATTTCACATTCAGTTTGACCAAGGAGATATTGAGGCGATGCCCTACCCTTCAAACAGCTTTGACTGGGCAGTAAGCGTTTTTGGGATTATGTTCGCCATCAACTCAAAAGCGGCAGCGGCTGAGCTGACTAGGGTAATCAAACCACACGGCCGGTTCGTGGTCGCCAGTTGGACGCCCAAAAGTTTGGTGGGCGATCTAGCCCGAGTCCTTGCAGACTACAAGACTGCAGCACCGGGTACCGCGCGTACTTCAAACTGGGGAGATGAAGTGAACATTTTAGAATTGCTAGGCTCCTATTGCTCTGAGCTACGCTGCGTCAAAAAGGTGTGGCGCTACGAATTCCCATATGGTTCAGAAGGTGTGGTTGACTTTTTCCGTCAGTATAGCGGAAGTCATATCCCTCTTTTCACAGAGCTTGATGCTAACGGTCAGAAGGCACTAACAGCCGACCTAAAACAAATTTGGGACAACCACAATCAGGCAACTGACGGTACAATAGTGGCAGATGCAGAGTATCTTGAGGTGACGGGAACAGTCAAATGACAAGACTCTGTTTAGCCAAGTCATTCAGAGGCCTGACAGGTTTCAAAACTGCCTTTCGTTGCTGAAAATAATGCTCGTTTAACCTTGTCAGGTCTTTTTTCAGCCAACCCATAACAATTGACTCAAATCACCATTGAACAACTCAAAGTTCAATATTTCGGCCGCAACTCTCCTATTTTAAACGGGGTCGATTTGACGTTTCATTCTGGCGAAACGGTTCTGCTGTTGGGGGCTTCCGGCAGCGGAAAAAGCACCCTAGCCCTTACCCTGAACGGACTCATCCCCCACTCACTCCCAGCAAAGATGGCGGGCACCGTCAATATTGATGAGTTAGATACAAAATCGGGAGCCACAGCCGACCTAAGTCAAAAGGTAGGTATTGTTTTTCAAGATCCTGAAGCACAATTTGTCACGCTAAAAGTTGAAGATGAAATCCTGTTTGGGCTTGAAAATCTGCAGCGACCGGTTGAAACAATGTCGGCCAAAGTGGATCATGCTCTCATGCGCGTTGGCCTGCCCGACTACCGCATGCGAGGCGTAGATCAACTATCTGGCGGGCAGAAACAGCGGATTGCACTGGCGTCTCTGTTGGCCATGGAGCCCAGCGTGCTGATCTTTGACGAGCCAACGGCAAATCTTGATCCGGTGGGTACGGCCGATGTGTTTGGCTTGCTTAGTGACATCAAAAGTCAAAGCCAGCACACGATCATTTTAATCGAGCATAAACTCGACTCGCTCATGCATCTGATTGATCGCGTGATGGTGCTGGGCGCGGCAGGCATCATTTTGGCTGATGGTACCCCCACAGAGATTTTTTATGATCAAGCGGCAATGCTCCAAGAGCACGGTATCTGGATGCCTGAAATCTGCCAGTTGGCTTCAGACTTTCAAAATGCAAATGTATTGGATAGCTCGAACCGGCCGCTGATGATTGCAGAAATGGCAAGTCTGCTGAAGCAAATCGACCTGCCTCTAAGTCAATCTACCCATAACGATACAAAACCCAACCATGCAGCAAAACCGATCATTGAGGTCCAGAATGTTGCTTTTAGCTATGATGAGATTCCTGTTTTAAAGGATGTGTCTGTAAGCATTACAACGGGAGAGTTTCTAGCTATTGTGGGGGGCAATGGGGCAGGCAAAACCACGCTGGCCCAGCAAATTGTTGGTATCCTGCAACCATCAGCCGGTGAGCTAACTGTTAACGGCAAGTCAGCCGCAAAAATTTCCGGCCGGAATTTGGTCAAGCAGATCGGCTATATCTTTCAAAATCCCGAAAACCAGTTTGTGACCAACAGTGTCTTTGATGAAGTTGCTTATGGGTTACGCGTAGCAGGTTTAGATGATGCAGCCGTTACTGAAAAGACAGATCAGCTTCTAGCACAGTTTGGCATTACCCGACACAAAGAAGTGTCGCCATTCATGCTAAGCCACGGTGAAAAACGCCGTCTCAGCGTGGCTACCATGCTAGCAATGGGGCAAGAGATTCTAATACTAGACGAACCCACATTTGGGCAAGATCAGAAAAATGCAGTCGCGATTATGCAGCTTTTGACTGACCTGAATCAGGCTGGAAAAACAATCATCATGATCACCCATGATATGCATTTGGTGGCAGAGTATGCGAGCCGTGTAGTGTGCATGAGCCAAGGTAGCGTCATTTTTGATGGAGCACCGACAGCGCTGTTTTTGGAACCCACTATTCTTCAAAAAGCGATGCTAACGCCTCCCCCAGTTGCGCAAATGGCTCAAATGCTGGCCGATCATGATGAACGCTGGCGCACTATCTTCACCCGCTCACAAGCGATGAGACTTGTTATAGGTGAAACAATAAGTGATGGCTAGCTCAAGTTCTACCCATCACCGCCATGGAATAAATTCCATAGCCCGGGATAGGGATTTAAGTTTAGACAGTTATTACTATCCTGATCCTTCCTAGCTGAACTTTAAACTAAGTGAGCGTCTGAAAACAACTTCCTTTTATGGTAAACGATGGACGGTGGTCGGTAAGCGGTTTAACACGTTCACCGATGACTCTTTACCGTTTACTCAATTTGAAAAAAGAAACTAATTTTTACACAGTTACTAAAGACAATGATTTAACGTTCAGTCTTAAATGGTCTTCCTACCAAATAACCAAGATGCAACCCTACAGCAGTTTGCTTCCTTAAAAAATGAACAAGAAAATTACTAAACAAAACCTATTCAAAACAGGCTCAGGGCTGGTATCTAAAAACTAAAAATGTCAACCAACACCTCATTTTTCTACCAACCGGGCGATGGCTTTCTGCACCAAATCAACCCTCTGAGCAAAGTTATGGCAACAGTGCCTCCTGTGTTCTACCTCGCGCTGACAACCGAACCGTGGACCCCGCTGTTGTTTATTGTTTTGGCTACCCTGACTATTTTAGTTTTGGGACGCATTCCCTTCGGCCGCTTTTTCAAAATCGCTGGACCGATGTCACTGCTCATGATCGGCTATCTGCTCATTTATCCACTGGTTGTCCGGGCGGATTTGGTGTCGAACACGCCGCTCGTGTTTGAAATCGGCCGGCTAAAAGTGTATCAGGGGGGGCTCATATTTGGTTTGGCTACCGGCCTACGCATTTATTCACTGATTATCATGACGCTTATTTTTTCGTTCACGACTGACGCCACCGACTTTATTAGAGCCCTTGTGCAGCAGTGGCGCTTGCCGTATCGCTTGGGATATGGGGCGATGGCAGCTTTCCGCTTTGTGCCGATGCTGCAAAAAGAGCTGAAGGTGATTCAGGCCGCTCACCGCATTCGCGGTGTAGACGATAGCAAAGGATTTCGGGCTAATTTTGACCGGATGCGCCGATACGCCATCCCGCTGCTAGCGACCGCTATACGCAGCGCAGAGCGGACTGCGCTCGCGATGGATGGTCGGGCGTTTGGGGCGTTTGAAACGCGTACCTACTACAAAAAAATGAGTTTTAGCTGGCAAGACTGGCTCTTCATATTTGGTTTTTGGGGAATTTCGCTGGGGATTATTTTTATGCTCAGAGAGCTGGGGTTAAGCGGCCCACTTGTGTTCCTTCAGGGTGCATGACGCAACGGATCTTTTGCACAGATTATGCTGCTGAAACAAGTTTTCTCTTAACGATCAACATTAAACATCAATGGTGTGCAGCTTGAGCAGAACCGCTGTGACCAGCCATCCAACTCATCCCTCAACGATATTCAGGCTCGCAGACCAACGAATGACACCAAGTTAAGTCGGTAAATCGGTATTCAGGTGATTAAAGTGTAAGCAAAGGGGCAAGGACCAATTGACTCATCCACCGCAAGCTGGCCTACCGATTAGACTGTAACAAAAATAAGACAAATTTTCTCTAACTGCAATTTCCGGCTCTGACAGGCTCAGCTTCCGACAAGAAGGGTAAGCTGAACCATTCGAAAGCGAGGTCACATATTGAGGATACGTATGTTACAGGGTGCCCATTTTCACTAGACGATGAAATCGGCTAAAAAACCAACCTCTAGTCAGCAGCAGCCTCAGTTTTACGCGATTGATCTCGCTCCGAACGCGCTGCCATTCGCTGCTGCTTTTTAGCCTCCCTTTCCCGCTTCTTGGCCAGCCTCTCTCGTTCTTTCAGGTATTCAGCCAAGTAGTAGCTGCCGATTACAAAAACGCCTGCCCCAAATTGAAATCCAATGCCTTCCCACGTTGGGAACAAGCCAAACCACAGACCCATCCAGTAAGGAATATCAAGCCAGCGGATGGGGGTCACAGACATCCAGCCAACCCGCTGCATAACGTGAATCGTGTTGCCCACCATGATTAGCAGGACAGCCCCGATCAAAACAGCGGTCACCATAAACATTTTCATGTAAGGCAAACGACGCTGGAGTAGAAACGTAAATACTCCGGCCGCAGCTACGCCGATCAGACCAAGTCCCACACCTTGCAAGACAATGGATGGACCAGCCTCAAAGAAGAGTGCCTGTAAAAACAAGGCGGTTTCAAACCCTTCCCTGTAAATGCTCGTGAAGCCCAGAGTAATTAGACCCGCCACCTGCCCCGTCTCATTTCCTTTCATGACACCGGACTTTTGCTGATGCATATCTTTCATGTGGTCAGTCCAGTAGACCTTGTGGAAAAACCAGTTGGTA